>NZ_JBTWMV010000061.1:0-36135 GCF_054850255.1 Streptomyces sp. 7R007
GGCTACGGCCCCCACTCCCCGTGCCGCCTGGTCGTGGCCGCCACCGATCCGCCGTGCTGCCGGAGGTCGCGTCCCGCGAAGTGGTGTAGCGATGTGGAGGTCAAAACTCCGCAGGTCACACATTCCTGCAAGGCCGACGCCCGGGTAGAAGCCGCTCCGGTGGGCTGGATCAGGATCGACACCGACCGAGGCGCCTCGACGGCGATCGCCGCGGAGGCGGTCGCCGGAGCGAGGCGGTCCGGATTCCTACACCACTTGGCGGGACACCATCCTGCCGGAGAAGGCCACCCGGTACCTGGCCACCAACCTGTCCCACCCCGACGCATCCCACGCCACCGGCCCGTACCCGCCGGCCGCCCTCGCCGAAATCGCCCGCCTCTACGGGCTGCGGCCGTGGATCGAGCAGAGCTACGAGCAGATCAAGGACGAACTCGCCTGGGCCGACTTCCAGGTCCGCTCCGACCGCGCCACCCACCGCCATCAGACCCTGGTCAACTGCGCCTTCTCCTCCTGCCGGCCCTGATCGACGCGATTGCCGTCGGACACGGTCTTGACCTCCGGCGTTGTGACCCAGGTTGTCGCTCGCGCGCCGTGGACAGCAGTTCGTGCACCGGACGCCTTGTCCAGACGATGACGTCTCCTCGCTACCCCACCGCTTCGACGGCGACGGCTTCGTCGTCTGCGGCTCGTCGAGACCACAGCGTTTGACAATGATGCTGTAGCAAATACGCTACTTTCTACGATGCACCGCACCTCGCTCCGTTCGTCTCGAGGGCGACCAGGCATGCGCGGCGGTCGTTAGGGCAATCACCCGCGGACGTAAGCGAGCGAGGACAGGATGTGACCTAGGAGGGACCCCTTGCCGGTTCCATGAACGTCAGTTCGACGCCAGTACGTGACGGTCGCCCTACGTCCGTTCACGTCGCCACGCTGCCAGCCCCATCCCGGTCGGGGTCACCGCGGTCAAGAGGTGCATGGACGCGGTAATCACGGCATCGACACGCCCTACGTCCACCCGGGGCCTCACCCAGCCTGAAGGACCATCGCATGACCGCCGAACACAGCCAAGCGCCGATTTCCCCTTGGGATCTGCCCGCCGGGCACCCCGGTATCACCTTCCTCACCGGCAAGACAGCACTGTTCGCCCACGCCGGGGATCCGCGTTTCTCGTATTGCCTGTACGTCCCGACAAGCCACAGCCCAGACGGCCCGCCCAGTCCGCTAGTGGTCGCCGTCCACGGGACACGACGTCGGGTCGAGACGGTCCGCGACGCGATGGCCGGTTTCGCTGAGCGCCACGACTGCGTCCTCCTATGTCCGCTCTTTCCTGCCGGGATCACCGGTCCCAACGATGTGGACAGTTACAAACTCCTGTCGGCCGACGGATTCCGTGCCGACCAGGTGCTGGTGGCCATGGTGGAGGAAGTCGCCCGCCGCTGGCACGTACGCACCGACCGCTTTCACCTCCACGGCTTCTCCGGCGGCGGACAGTTCGCCCACCGCTTCGCGTATGTCCACCCCCAGCGGCTGGCGTCCCTTTCTGTCGGCGCTCCAGGCCGTGTCACGCTGATCGACTCTACGAGTCCCTGGTGGCGAGGGACGGCCGACATGGAGAAACTATTCGGTGTCGAGATGGATCTGACCGCCCTGCGTGACCTGCCGGTACAGTTCATCATCGGTGAGCAGGACACCGGAACAGCCGACTTCGCGCCAGTCAGCGAGACCAGCCCAGTCCCTGTCGGCAAAAACCGCATCGAGAACATCAACGATCTCCGCGCCAACTGGCAAGCATACGGCATCACTTCCCGTTTCGATACTGTTCCGGGGGTGGCCCACAATCAGTTCGGCGTGCTGCCCGCTGTGCAGGAATTCTTGGCTGCGGCTCTCGCATCCTGAGTCACGACCAAGGTCACTCCCCTTCAGGAACCACGAGTCCGAAGGCCGGCCCACCATCGACTCGCGCTCATCACCCACAGCTGGCCTGGAGGATGAACTGCCGTGACATCGCAGAGACTTGACCCTCAAGTAGCCACCTTCCTGGAGGTTCAGAGGGCTGTCAGTCAGCAGGTTGATCGACTCGACCTCCGCTCACTGCGCAAGATGGCCGTTGCCCGTCCCCCGGCGCAGACGCACGGGGTTCGCGACCATCTCGTACCTCTTAGAGATCGCACGCTCCCCATTCGTATTTACCCCGGAGTCCGCGACGACTGCGTCATTCTCTTCTTCCACGGTGGTGGCTTCGTCAAGGGGAACCTCGACTCGCACGACGAGCAGGCCCGGACACTGTGCGGTAGCACAGGACGTGCGGTCGTGTCCGTAGATTACCGGCTCGCCCCTGAGCACAAGTTTCCCAGCGCGTACGAGGATGCCGTGGAAATCGTCGCCTGGGCTTTCACGAATGTGGCCACGGTACTGGGCGGCTCTGATCGTCCAGTTAGAGTCGCGGTGGCGGGCACCAGCGCAGGCGCCAATCTGGCGATCGGCGCGGCACTGGCCCTCGCGCGCACGCGGGAAGCGCCCGTGGCACAACTACTCGCCTATCCGATTGCGTCAGGTGATGCCGAACTGCCCTCACGTATCCGGTTCGCGGAGGGCTATGGGCTAACCTCGCATGCGATCGAGCGATTCATCGAGGCGTACCTATCCCATCCGGCACAACGGCAGGACCCGCGTTTTGCACCAGCCCTCTCACCCGACCTCGCCGTGCTGCCGCCGACGGTGCTCGTCAGCGCTGGATTCGACCCTCTGCGCGACGACGCCCGGCTGCTCTTGGATCGGCTTCGGACGGAGGGGGTACGGGTGCTGCCTCTCGAGGAATCGACGCTGCCCCACGGATTCTGGAAGTACGCGCGGCTCTCTGACGCAGCGGACGCTGCCGTGACCAGGATGTGCGGTGCTTTTCGTGATCTGCTCGACAGCATCGCCGTGACACAATGATCGATCCATGTCGCCTGTGCAGTACTGGAATGCAGCCCGCTGACATCGGCGCTGTGCCGGAAGGCATCGCCCTCACCTCGGCGGGCGCTGGACACCGGCAGCGAGCAAAGCGCCTGCTCGACCGCACCTTGGACGGCCCACGGTCTGTCCGTGAGGACTCGTCCGTGCGGCACGTGGGTTATCCCGTGCTGTGGCCGCGCGGGAGGCAAACGGTGACGGTGGTCCCGATGCCCAGGTCTGACTGCACGCTCACCTGTCCGTTGTGGGCATGAACGATGGCTTCGACAATGGCCAGGCCGAGCCCGGAGCCACCGTAGGCGCGACTGCGGCTGGCTTCAGCTCGCCAGAAGCGCTCAAAGACTCGAGGCAGGTCCTGAGGAGAGATTCCGGGGCCATTGTCGATGACTTTGACCTCAACCTCTTTGGCATTGAGGGTGACCTCGACGCGGACGGAAGTATGGGCCGGGGTGTGCTGGACGGCGTTGCCGACAAGATTGCGCAGGACTTGCTGCAGGCGAGAAGCGTCTCCGACCACAGGTGCGGACGGCGCCAGGGACATCGCGATATCACGCTGAGGATAGATGATCTGGGCGTCCTCGACGACACTGGCGGCCAGCGCGGTGACGTCCACGTTCTCCTGTTCAACGGGTCGGCCGGCGTCCAAGCGGGCGAGTAGGGCGAGATCTTCGACAAGCAGGCGCATCCGCCCTACCTCGTTCTCGATGTGCTCGAGTGCGGTTTCCAAGCCCGGCCCGGAAAGGCCACCTTGGCGGTGGAGGTCGAGCCAGCCGGAGATCGTGGACAGTGGGGTGCGCAGTTCGTGGGAGGTGTCGGCAGCCAGCGACCGAACGGTCGCCTCGGCCCTGGCCTGGGCGTCGAATGCCCGGTTGACGGCCTTTGCCAGCAAGTCGGCTTCACTGTCGTTTCGAAGGGTGGGAAGCCGGTCGGTCAGCGAGCCTGCTGCGATGGCGTCAGCGCTACGCGCCATGCGGACGAGGGGTCGCATCCCCAGGCGGAGAACAATGACAGACAGCGCCAGCAAGAGGAGCAGCGCGGCACCGATGAGGGTGAGTTGGCGGTTGATGAGAGCACTCGTGGTGGCATCGTCCACGGAGGTGTCGATGGCGAGGATGACGGCAGCCGGCTTGACGGTGGCTTCGGCGGCACCACGATCGATCGTCAGGCCGGGAGTAGGGATACGTGTCGCGCTGAGATCGCCTCCGTCGTCGATGAAGACGCTGCCTGGCGCCGTTGTCTCGCTGAGCGCGGCGAGTTCGTCGGCTGCCCGGGACGCGGAACCGGTACTGAGCAGAACCTTGTTGTCCTCGTTTACGGCCACCAAACCCAGAGGTGATCCGAGAAGGGCACCCAGCTGGTCGGAGTTGGCAGTCTGGGGCCCTTTCCCTATGACGTGTGTCAGACGTTTGGCGTCAGCTTCGAGCGTTGCCTGATTGCGTTTGTCCAGGAAGCCGTCGAGGAGGAATGCGCTGATGACGGCGCTGGCGACGAGTCCCACGACCAAGAGGAGGGCCAGGCCGAGGAGCAGGCGCAGTCGGACGCTGGCTGGAGACCAGGGAAGGCGGAGGCGGAGTTTCACGTGTCGGCCGGTTCTCTGAGTGTGTAACCGATGCCGCGAACGGTGTGCAGCAGCGGCGTGCGACCGTGGTCGATCTTGCGTCGGAGGTTGGAAATGAAGCGTTCGACGACGACAGAGTCCCCGCCGAAGTCGTATTGCCATACAGCCTCAAGGATCTGGGCACGGGACAGGACTTGTCCCTGGTGGCTCAGGAGGTAGTGCAGCAACCGGTATTCCGTGGGAGAGAGATCAACGATCTGGCCGGCACGGCGGACTTCATGGCGTGGGTCATCGAGCGTGAGGTCCGCACAGCGCAGGTTGGCACTGTCCGTGAGAGTGGCTGCGCCGCGTGCGCGGCGCAGGAGTGCCTGGAGGCGGGCGCCGACCTCCACCACACTGAAGGGTTTGGTGACGTAGTCGTCGCCACCCAGACGCAGTCCGCGGACACGGTCTTCGACTGCGTCGCGGGCAGTCAGGAAGAGCACAGGGACGTTGATAGCGCGGGCGCGCAACAGCTGCAGAATCTCGAAGCCGTCGGCCCCAGGAAGCATCACGTCGAGGACGATGACGTCCGGGGGGCGGCGGGCGACCTGGTCAAGGGCGTCGCTGAGGTCGCCCGCCGCTTCGACATCAAATCCGGCGAATTCCAGTGCTGAGATCAGCAAGCGCCTGATGCCGGGATCATCGTCGATGACGAGCACGCGGTCGGTGGTTTCCGACGTGTTGATTGCGCTCATGTGTGCTCCTGATATCGACGGCGGCAGCTCGACGGGTGCTGCCGTCGGCGCGTGTATCCCGGTCTCGGCCTTGCTGGTCATCGTGTCACAGGCTCACTGGTGTGTGGTCTTCAGCGTGGTCGGGCCTGTGAGGATCCGCCGCGCCAGGGGTGTGGAAGTTCTCGCCGTCAACGTCGAGGTGAGGCAGCACTCGTTCAAGGCTTCGGGGCAGCCACCAGGCGCGGTCTCCGAGGAGCGCGAGGACGGCCGGCACGAGAGTCATGCGGACCAGGAAAGCGTCTATCAGGACACCGAAGGCCAGGGCGAACGCGATGGGCATGATGTCGGGGTCTCGGGAGAACAGGAAGCTGACGAACACCGAGATCATGATGAGCGCGGCTGAGGTGACCACGCGGGCGGCGTTGTTGGCGCCATTGAGGATGGCCGCGTGGGCGTTGCGATGGTGGTTGTAGTCCTCGCGCATGGCGGACACGAGGAATACTTCGTAGTCCATGGCCAGTCCGAAGAGGACGGACATGACGATGATGGGCACGAAGCTGGCCACCGGGCCCTGGCTGGGCACGCCCAGGAGGTCAGCCAGCCATCCCCATTGGAACACCGCGACGGTGGCTCCGAAAGCAGCTCCCACGGACAGCAGGAACCCGATGGTGGCCTTGATCGGGATGGCCACGGATCGGAAGGCGATCATCAGCAACAGGAGGGAGAGGCCGACGACGACAACGACGAAGGGGACAAGTGCGCCACTGAGTTTGTCTGAGACGTCGATGCTGACTGCGGTCAGGCCGGTAACCGCTACGTAGCTGCCGCTTGAGTGTGCCAGCGGGAGCATCTGTGTGCGGAGGCGAGAAACGAGGTTGCTGGTTTCCTGAGACCGAGGTCCGGTGTCAGGGGTGACCTGGATACGGGCTGCCCTCTTGTCTTTGGCCACATCCACACTGCTGACATCGGCGATGCCTCGGACATCGCGCAGAGTGTCCTGCACGGCGGCGGCTGTGGAGGTGACGGCGGCTGGGTCGTTGTTCTCCACCAACACGATGAGAGGGCCGTTGGTTCCGGGGCCGAAGGCGTTACTGATCATGTCGTAGGCTTGGCGGCTTGAGTTGCTCGTGGCGGTGGAGCCCTCGTCGGTGAGCGCCAGCTTCAGCTCCATGCCGGGAATGGTCAGAGCAATGAGCGCCACGGTTCCCATGATCAGGTTGCGCAGAGGATGCT
Organism: Streptomyces sp. 7R007; assembly: GCF_054850255.1. NCBI lineage: Bacteria > Bacillati > Actinomycetota > Actinomycetes > Kitasatosporales > Streptomycetaceae > Streptomyces > Streptomyces sp. 7R007. The sequence goes on from NZ_JBTWMV010000061.1 coordinate 6,463, forward strand.
GCAGGACACGACGAGTCCAGCGGACCCCCATCGCGGGAGTGCTGCCATTAAACGCTGCGTGCTGGGCGGTACGCCGACGAAGCTTTGGAAGGAGCCCCCGGACTTTGGGGACTTTAGGAGCCTTGGGCGTCAGCTTGCGGCCGGCCATTCCCATCAGCGCGGGCAGCAGGGTCAGTGCCGTGATGACGGCGACAGCGACGGCCCCGGCAGACGCGAGCCCCATCGAGGTCAGCATCGGAACGCCCGCGACGGACAGGCCGGCGAGCGCGATGAGGACGGTGGCACCAGCGAAGACGACGGCACTGCCAGCCGTGGCGGTGGCCCTGGCGATGGATTCCCGGACCGGCATACCGCTCCCGAGCTGGGCACGGTGACGAGAGACGATGAACAGGGCGTAGTCGATGCCGACGGCGAGACCCAGCATGATCGCCAGGGTGGGCGCGTTGTCGGAGACGTCGAATACCGTCGAAAGACCCATCATCGCGGCCATCGTGCCGACGATGCCGAGGACTGCGGTGATCAGCGGCAGGCCGGCGGCAAGCAGGGAGCCGAAAGTGATCACAAGAATCACCAGAGCCACGCCCAGTCCGATCAGCTCACTTGGCCCTACAGGGGGTTGGGAGGTTTCGTACGGCTTACCGCCGTAGACCGTCTTGAGTCCTGCGGCCTGGGCTTCGCTGCCCGCGGCTTTCACCGCATCCAGCGTGCTGGCTGGGACGTCGTCCTCACTCTTAGTCGTGAAGGTGACCTGCGCGACTGCGGTGCGACCATCTGCGGAGATGGCGCCACTTGCCTCTGGGCTGCTGACCTCGCTGACGCCGTGCACACGACTCGTCGCCTTCAGTGAGGCTGCCAGTGACTTCTGCATTTGCGGCTCGGTCACTTTGCGGCCGGACGGCGCCTGGAACACGATCTGGGCTGACTGCGCATCCGGCTCAGGGAAGTGGCGGTCCATCTTGGTGAGGGCAGTCTGAGCCGGTGATCCAGGGATGGAGCCGCTGTCCGAAAAGGAACCGGCGAAGGAAACTCCCAGCCCGACCACCGCGCCAAGGGCGAGAAGCCACCCGATCAACATCGTTCGCCATCGACGAGCGCCAAGAGCGCCCAAACGATACAAGAGAGTAGCCATCAATGATTCCCTCACTGTTAGGAAGAGGACCCGCCACATCGTTCTCAACGGACTTGACAGCCACCCCACGACGAACCTGAGGGTTTCTTGACGGTCGAATGCCCGTGTCTTCAGGCACGCCGGACGTCGTTCCGCCCATCACCTTCCTCGCAGAGCCCGGTTCGGGTCGTTGCCTCCGAGGTCGGTATGGCTCTTCACCTCTGTCCTTGTTGATCCGGGGGTGCCGTCGCAACGGTCGGGCGGCACCGGTTGATCGCTGCGGGAAACGCGTCCGCCTTCGGGCAGGGCTGCGAGATGTGGTTGCCGATCTCCGGTGCGCGGCCCATGTGTTCTGCGCCCTGGACACAAACAAGTCCATCCACCGCGGCACGGCTCTGCTGGCCGACGGCCGTATGACCTTCGACAAGCCGCTGTCCAACGGCGAGCCCCAGCTGCGGAGGCGGTTCGCCCGCCCCCGTCGCAAGGGGGAGGGCCTGGTCGTGGTCGACCAGCCGGCTCCATCGGCACGCTGGCGGGGTACCACCGTCGCCCGCGCTTGGATTGCCATCCCGGCACCGGCAAAGCCGCCGTTGCCGCTCGCACCATGCCCCGCCTCCTGCACAGCAGGGAAGCCGGCGTAAGCGTCCGGGCCGAACTGACCCGTTCCTGGGCCACGATGGCGACATCGCCCATGCGCCACCCGCATCTCCAACCGGCTGCGCGAACTGCTCACCTCGATCCACCCGGCCCTGGTACTCAGCGGGATTTTGCAGTCTGACCTGGGCTTTTCGCCGGGTGGCGGGGGTGTGGCGGGACTTCGAGCCGTGCAGGGGCGGTCTCACGGAGACCGCCCCTCGATCATGCGACAACGCCGTTGGTAGTGACAGCGGCGAGGCAGCCACCGAGGGTGATCACCGAGTCTGCCACCGAGTAGTGGGACACTTCGAACTGGACGACCTCTTCCTGACCATCGGGACACCGCTTCGGCCGAGTCGAGCTCCGCCGCCACGTGCGGGATGACTGCGCGGGCTACTCGCCCCGGTGGCCCGCGAGAACGACTGGCCGCTGGCCGAAGAGGCCGGCCACTCCACCCCTGACGGCCTGCAGGAATACGTCGCCGACAAGCTCGGCGAGGGCGATGGTGTCCTGATCATCGACGACACCGGGTCAGCAAAGAGGGCGACACCTCCCCCCTGGGGGGCTGCGGGGCTGGGTCAGCAGGACAGGACTGACTGGGATGAGGGGCCGGCAGGCGCGCTGACGACGGATGCGAGCTGGCCGAGGCCAGAAGGCGAACGAGATCTTGGTCAAGGCCGCGGCCGTCTTCGCGAAGGCGATCGTCAAGCAGGAACGGTGTGTGCCTTCAACCATGCTGTGAGGGCCACCGAGGCAAACCGCGCGGCTGTGCCGCGTCCTGGGTGTCAACCGTCCGGGGCGGTCCGCGAGATGCCTGTTGGCCCTGTCGTTCGTCTGTAACAGTTGAACATTCCTGCTGTAGCAAATATCCTACTGTTCATGGCGCAGCTTCCCCAGCTCGCGGCTTCCGTGACCCTGGGAGACCGGGCGTACACGGCGATCCGCGACGCGATTGTTTCAGGTGTCCTTGAACGGGGCCAGAAGGTAACCGAACGAGGGTTGGCTGAGTCCATGGACATCAGCGCCACGCCTGTAAGGGAAGCTCTCCGTCGCCTCGAGCAGGATCGGTTGGTGGAACGCACCGGCCCTCGCTCTGTGCGCATCGCGAAGTTCACCCAGGATGAGTTGCGCGAGTTCTCGATGATCGAGGATGCCCTTCGGTCACTGGCTGCACGTCTGGCTGCGGAGAAGGCCACTGCGGAACAAAAACAGCGCATGCGTGCTGTGCTGGACGAAGCAGATCGTCTGCGTGGTCAGGCAGTCAACTGCGACCCGGGCAGTGACAACGAACGTGAGCTGATCGAAGACATCCTGCGCCACATGCGACGGTTTCATGCGCTGGTAGACGAGGCCAGCGGAAACGCAACGTTGCTACAGATGCTGCACATGGTCGACGCCTTCGGCACGGACGAACGTCGTGACAGCGTCCTTTCCGAGGTGAGCAGCTCACGGCGCCGAGTCGTGGATGAGCGCTATCACCAGCATCGAGCCATCTATGATGCCATCGCCGCCGGAGACGGCAATCGCGCTGCGGAACTGATGGCCGTCCACAGCCGGTCATCGAGCACTTCCCTCCTCTCGGCGCGTTTTTCGCACTAGACAAGTGCTACCCAAACAAGGCCTCAGAGGGCCGGTAGGCTGAACCTCACCTCGGCGAGTCCCGATCTGTCGCGCACGACGTTCAAGACGTTCGCCGACGCGCGCATGCGCAGCCCGACCCATCCGTGTCGGTCCCTGCGTCCGCCAATTCCCGCCATCTTCACACGTTGACGTAGCTCTGGCCTGAGTGTCGCCACGCCGGCCAAGTCTACGAAACCGAGCGTGTGTGAGACGGCGATGCCTCGGTTGGGTGCAGATCAGACGGGGAGCCGGACTGAGCACGAAGCGATCCCGGATCTACGCGTGGCTCGGGCCGGGCTGCTGGGTGCGCTGCGGGCGCCTGGTGGTAGCCGTCGCAGGCGGTCTCTCGAGTGCCCAACGGTCCGCGCGGGCACGGGTACGGGTCGGCGCCCTCTGACAGTCGTGCATCGCGAATCAGGAGACGTCTGGCCGACTTGGGGGCGCAGTCGTCGGCGTCAGTTCGCGGGCTCCCTGCCAGAGCGTCTCGAAGAACTCCCGGCAGCGGGCGAGGTGTTTCCGGTCTTGTTCGCCGTTGTCCAGGGACCAGCGATCCAACCGGGAGCCGCCGAGGATGTCCAGGAGATCGCCTTCGGCCGTGTCCGGTCCGGGAGCCGCAGCGCAGTCCGGGTCAGGGCGCAGATCCAGCTTGTCGTAGAGCCCCTCATACGCCACATCAGTGTTGATGAAGTACAGCTTGCGCATGGGTGACATGTGCAGCACGCGGAACTCGACCGTGAGTGTTCCCTGGCCGCGCGCAGCCATCCGCGTTATGTGGGCCTTCAGTCTTTGCTGGTGCTCCACGACCATGCACCTCAAGTGCTCACGGAACTCTGGGGCGTCGCCGATCCTGCCTCCGGCACCCACCTGGCCGGGGACGTCGATCTCCTCGGTGAAATCCGGGACCAGCACGCGCACATGCACTCTCCGTGCGGGATCCCTTGTCAGGTTGTACAGCATGGACTTCACGGGATTGACGAACGTCTCTCCGGTGAAGCTCAGTGCTGCCAACTGCACTTCTCCCCCGGCTTCGAGCGCCTGCCGGATCTCGGCCTGCACCGCCGTGCGCGTCACCCGAGGACGCAGAACCTCGTTCAGTCGCTGCAGTTCGTCTTGGAGGCGACGCACCGTGTCGGCCAGGGACTGCTCCGTTTCCTGGTGGGTCATGTGCACCGCGTTCAGGCGCTGTACCTCGCTGTAAAGCACGTAGCCCACCGCCGTGAGCAGTGCCCCACCCAGGTACACCTTGCCCTGCAGCGCCTCCCCGACGGGCTTCACGAACTGGGCGACCAGACCCAGAGCGAAGACAACGGCGAGAACAACCTTCGTAACGGTCGACTCCGCGCGCCCCCATATGCCAGCCAGTCGCGCGCTCCATGACAGTCCCGTATTCGACACAGCTTCCCCCCGGCGAGCCGCCGATATCGCCTTCCTACGCCCAGAGTGCCCGCCAAACCAGCGCCATTGAAAGCCAGTTCAGCACAAGCCGCTACCGCTCCTATCTGTTGCTGTGTCCGGGTAGGTTCGCCGGGGCCGGACAGGCGGAACTCCATGCGGACGCCGCTGCCGGCGGATAGCGTCACGCTCACGGTGAAGGGGGATTGGGGATCATGGCAGAACGTGCGGTTCCGCCCCGCGTGGCAGCCGCTGAGCGTGTCGCTGCCGAGGCGCGATTCACGAAGAGCTGCATCCCGGAAGTAGGCAGGCTGCTCACCCTGGCCGCTGCCGCGAAGCCACACGGGGTCGTCGCGGAGAGCGGTACCGGTTCGGGAGTGGGCACTGCCTGGCTGCACAGTGGCCTCGGTGCCAGTGCCCGCCTGGTCACCGTGGAGCATGACAGGGAGCTGGCTCGTCGAGCGGCCGGTGTCTTCGCAAACGACGACCGTGTCAGCGTTCTCACCGGGGACTGGCGGCTGCTGGAGCGGCATGCCCCCTTCGACGTCTTCTTCTGCGACGGCGGGGGCAAGCGGGACGACCCCGAGGGCGTCGTCGAGCTGCTTGCTCCCGGTGGCCTTCTCATCCTGGACGACTTCACCCCCTCGCCCCACTGGCCGCCTCGTTTCGGCGGCGAAGTGGATGAGCTGCGCCTGTTCTACCTCACTCATCCAGCCCTGGAAGCCACCGAAGTTCTTACAACGCCAACCAGTTCAGCGGTTATGGCGGCACGCCGCCGGTAAAGGCGGTTGCACAAGGCCGTGTTCGGGCAGGCCAACGCCTAGCCTCAAGCGTTCATGAGTCCCGTCAGCTTGCTGACGGGGACCCTCGCCGGTGGTGGTGCGGATTCCCTCATCGCGAACGGGGCGAACGCGGCTTGTCAACCTCTAGGCACGCGACGTTCTGGTCGAGGCCGACGAGTACGACCGAGCCGTGGGAGAGGCGGAGTTCCGCAAGAACGTCGCACACGCCCTGGCATGCCTGGCCGCCACGCTCGTCTGACTGTACTCGCCCTGGTGGGCTTTCATGTTGCTCGTTTCCTTCCGCTCTACATCGCCGGAGTGGGCAGCGAACGGATAGAGCCAACGACGTCATCATTCAGGCAGTCTTCGCAGGCCCTGCTGGAGCCCGCCACTCTGACCGGAGCAGCCGGTCTGCCGGCCGTTTCCGGCTTCGAGGAACAGCGCCAGCTGGAGGAGATCGTTGCCGGGGCGGGAGAGCAGCGCGTGATCGTGCTGCCACGCGTCGGGGTCGACCAGCGTTTCCTCGGTGGCGCCGGTCAGGTGCTGCCGGCGTGTGAAGTCCAAGGTCAGCGCCTGACGGACGCCCGCCTCGGTCTGTGGAGTCTGCTCCTTCCAGTAGGCCCGGACGGTGTCGAAGAACTCGGGCACGGATCCTTCCGGATAGGCGTTGCCGTTCTGGCTGATGATGGCCGTGACCGCTGCCGGGTCGTGCAGCGCGAGCCGCCAGCCGATCGGGGCACCGTCATCCTGCACGTACATCGCGTACCGCTCGATGCCGAGCTGCTCGAGCAGGTCCCGGGTCAGCTCGGTGAGGGCGTCGAAGGGGTAGGTGAAGCGGGTGACCGGCGGCGCGTCGGAGTGATCGAAACCCAGATGGTCGGGGGCGACGTGATGCCACCGGTCGGCGAGCAGCGGGAGCAGGTCGCGGAACATGAAGGAACTCGCGGGGAAGCCGTGCAGCAGCACCAGCGTGGGTGCGCCGACCGGTCCGGCTTCGCGGTGGAACAGTTGGCCGCGGAGTCGGCGAAACGGTGATGGATCTTCGACATGGTCTCACCCTCCGCGCAGGGCCTACCCTCTGGTCTTTTCGGCCAGCGCGATCAAGTCGAGCGCGGCCGGACCGGAGGATGCCGGGTTCTGGCCGGTGACGAGCAGTCCGTCGGTCACCACGTACGGTTCGAAGTCACCGCCCTTGGAGAAGTCGGCGCCCTTGGCGATGAGTTCGTCCTCCACCAGGAAGGGCACCACCTTCGTCAGGCCCATCACCTCTTCCTCGCTGTCGGTGAATCCGGTGACCCTGCGACCCGCCACCGAGGGCGTGCCGGCCGGGGTCCGGCAGTGCCGCATCGCACCGGGGGCATGGCACACCAGCGCCAGTGGGGTGCCCGACCTTACGGCCCGTTCGATCAGTGCGATCGACGTCGGGTCCTCGGCAAGGTCCCACAGCGGCCCGTGCCCGCCCGGGTAGAACACCGCGTCGAAGTCGTCGACGGACACCGCGTCCAGCCGCGCGGTGGTGTCCAGTTGGGCCTCGGCCCCGGCGTCGGCCTCGAACCGGCGGGTCTGGTCGGTCTGGAACTGCGGCTCATTGCTCTTCGGGTCCAGGGGTGGACGCCCGCCCTTCGGTGAGGCGAGGATGGTCTGCCACCCTGCGTCCTTGAAGTGGTAGTAGGGCGCGGCCAGTTCTTCGAGCCAGAACCCCGTTTTGCGCCCGGTGTCGCCCAGTTCGTCATGCGAGGTCAGCGTGATCAAGACCTTCATGTGCCCTCTCCTGTCTCATGGGTCGTGGCCCGTGGGGCGCCCACGGCGGTCAGGACCGGATGAACTCCAGCAGGTCGGCGTTGATCGTGTCGGCCTGAGTGGTCGGCATACCGTGTGGGAAGCCGGCGTACGTCTTGAGCGTTCCGTTCTTCAGCAGCTCGACTGCTCGCGGCGCCGTGGCGGCGTAGGGCACGATCTGGTCGTCGTCGCCGTGCATCACCAGGACCGGCACGCTGATCTTCTTGAGTTCCTCGGTGTAGTCCTCCTGCGCGAAGGCGAAGACGCAGTCGTACTGGGCGTTCGCGGCGCCCATCATGCCCTGGCGCCACCAGTTCTGGACGACCGCCTCGGACGGCTCGACGCCCGGCCGGTTGAAGCCGTAGAACGGGCCGGACGCGAGATCCCGGAAGAACTCCGAGCGGTTGCCCGCGACGCCGGCCTGCAGACCGTCGAAGGCGTCTTGTGGCAGACCGTCGGGGTTGGCGTCCGACAGGAACTGGGACGGTGTCACCGAGCTGATCAGCACCACCTTCGCCACCCGGCCCTCGCCGTGGCGGCCGATGTAGCGCGTCACCTCGCCGCCGCCGGCGGAGTGTCCGACATGGACGGCGTCCCGCAGGTCCAGATGCTCGGTCAGCGCGGCCAGATCGTCGGCGTAGTGGTCCATGTCGTGACCGCTGCCGGCCTGTGTGGACCTGCCGTGTCCGCGCCGGTCGTGGGCGATGACGCGATAGCCGTGGTGCAGGAAGAACAGCAGCTGGGTGTCCCAGTCGTCGGCCGACAGCGGCCACCCGTGGCTGAAGACGATCGGCTGGCCCGAGCCCCAGTCCTTGAAGAAGATCTCTGTACCGTCCGTGACCGTGATCGTGTTCATGGTGTACCTCCCTCGCGGACGCCCCTTCGGACGGCCTTGGGATGAATGGGGTCGCTGCCTCGCGAGGCAGCTCAGTACTTCACGACAGCCCGGAACCGAAGCTGTCCCTTGATCAGGCGGTTGTAGGCTTCGCCGACGACTTCCTTCGGGAAGATCTCGATCATGGGCTTCAGCCGGGCAGAAGGACCGTGCCCTGCTCATCGGCGGCGACGTACTCGGCCTGGCCGCCGTCGACGTTGACTCCCGTCAGGACGGGTGCGATGCAGTTGTTGGCCGTCACGAAGCTGTCCGCGTGCCGTTTCTTACAGAACGCGCACCTTCCGCAGGGCTTTTGCATGATGGGAAGCCCGACCTAGTCGCCCACCTGACGTGACGTCACGCCGTCGCCGACGGCCACCACATCACCGACGCCTTCGTGCCCGAGCACCATGGGGGAACGGACGGAGAGCGAGCACCCCTTGTGCCAGCAGGGCGTCGGTGTAGCACACCCCGCAGGCATGGATCCTGACGAGGACCTGGTGCGGCTCGTTCGTCGGCATCGGAACGTCCTCCAGTACCCAGGGCGCGTTGGCTTCACGGACGACTGCCGCCTTCATCGTTGCCATGTCCAACTCCTGCCGTGCGTCCTTGCGTTCGCGGGTGCGGAATGAACCGACGCGCTGCGATCTGTGGTGGCCCTGTCCTCCTTGTCCCGACCGACGTTACGGAGCACCGATTGATGAAGAGTGGACACGTTGTGGATTCCGGATCAGGGCGGGTGCGAGGGCGGAAGTCCGGCGCCTCAACGGCTTCGCCCGACGTCGGCGACCGGCGGCACCTCCACTTCCGGCCGGCTAGAGGCCTTGGCGGGCAAGCCAGGCAAGGCTGTCGTCGGCGAGTTCGCGCCAGCCGTGGTCGAACGGGGCCGTGTGCCCGCGATCGGCGTAGGTGACGATCTCGGTGACGGAGCCGGAGCCGACGTAGAGCCGGTGGGCCGCCCGAACGACGACGGCGGGCACGGTGTGGTCCTTGCCTGCCGCAACCAGCAGCAGCGGGCCGCGGTCACCGCGGCCTGTGTCGATGGCGGTGGGCGCATTCCTGGTGAAGTTGGCCGATGATGCCTCGAAGAGCGGACGGCCCGGACTCGGGATGGTCCAGCGGCGATACAGCTCGTCGGACTCCGACCGCGGCAGCGCGTTGCCGAACGCGTAGGCGAACTGTTTCTCGGTCAGGGCGACGGCTTTGCGCCTGTTGCCCGGCCGGGACAGGACCGGCAGGCTGGAGCGCAGCAGGCTGGGCGGCAGGACCCGGATCCCTTTGATCGGCGCAGGTGAGATCGCCACCGCCGCGGCGGCCTGGCCGCGGCTGAGCAACTTCTGCGCGATCAGCCCGCCGAAGGAATGACCCACCACGATGGGCGGCGCCCCCAGCGTCGCAAGGGTCTTTGCATAGGCGTCGGTGATCTCGTCGACGCCGACCCCGGCTGTGGGGGTGGGATCGGCGCGGGTGGCCTCGACGGAATCGGCCTCACCGGGCCAGCCGGGCGCAAGGGTCTCATGGCCTCGCTCGCCGAACAGGTCCTGCCAGGGCTGCCAGGAAAGCGCATGGATCCACAGGCCGTGAATGAAGACCACCGGAGTGTTCATCGTGCGACCTCGCCTTCAGAGAGTGACGTAGGTGACGCATGATCCGCGTCGCCGCGGTCTGAGCCGTGCCGGTACGCCAGCGCCCGGTGGCCATGGTCCACGGCCACCCGCACCCGCAGACGTTCCGTTGACCGTAGGCGGGTCTTGTTGACGACGAGTGGACACTTACTGACGGCGTCCAGACCGCCTGAGTGACTGTGACATTGTTCAGCGGCCCCGGCGTGACGTCTTCCAGCAGTCCCAGGCGATGAAGATCCTGTGTCTCCGGGACGTCTTTCAAGTGGCCCCGGTTTTGGTCTGCGCCGGGACCACTTGAGGGGCTTGCCCTGTTCTTCCGGGGGCTCGGGGTGCTTGGGGCTTTGGTCGTAGGTCGTAGGTCGGTGGTGAACTGATCGGCGACATCAGAAGATTGGCGATGTGGAACCTTCTGGGTTCGATGTGGACGCTTTCCTGCAGCAGCCGTTCACCGCTCGTATCGCGACGAGCGGGCCGACGGTGCGTCCTGTCTGGTTCCTCTGGGAAGAGGGAGCTTTCTGGACCTTGACAGGCCCGTGGGCCCGGTTGTTCCACCGCGTGAAGGACGACCCGAACGTGGCCCTCGTGGTGGATGAGTGCGATCTCGCGACGGGGTGCGTCCGACAGGTGATCGCTCGGGGCCAGGCCGAGCTCGTGCCCTTCGACGTGCCGAGGGGGCGGCGCAAGCTTGCCCGCTATTTGGGGGCGGACGAGGCTTTGTGGGACGAGCGTTTCGTGCACTACCTGCATGATGATCCGGGCGAACGAGGCACGATGTGGCTGCGTTTGGTGCCTGCCTCGCTCACCGCGACGGATCTCAGCTACTCCGTGGCATCGTGATGGTGTGCTTCGCGGCGTCGTTTTTCTGCGCCTTCGTGCCGGCCGCGTGGACGTGGCCTTCGAAGAACGCCTGCTGACCGCACGACCGGGAGATGCGGTGCACGGCCTCGCCCGAGAATGCCAGCCGGAAGACGAACAGATAGCAAGCGGGTGCGCTGGCCGGCCAGGTCCACATAGACGTCCCCGAAGTCGACTTCGGCATCCGCGCCGAGCGCGTTTCGCCAGGTCACGAATGCCTCAACGGGCGTCCCCCGTCTGGGCGGCGATCTCCTTGCGACGGGCCGCGACGAAGTCCCGGACCGTCGGACACGGGATCGCCTCGCCGAACTCCTCCTCGATCCGCGCGACGATCCGTCGCACCGTGTGCCGCTGCTTGCGCGGAGCCTCCAGATCAGCCCGCAGCCAGGCATCGACCGTCTTCTTGTACGGCTCCATCCGAGGCGACGTCCGCACCGGCCGACGGCGCGGCGCGGCCACTGGCGAGGACAAAGCCTGGTGGCGTCCGGCGACGTGGTGTAGGGATGCGGAGTTCGCGGCTCCGCAGCTCAATGGGGGGGTGTAGTCACTTCCGCACTGGACGGCGGTAATGACCCCGTGAGCGGCGCCGAGAACCGGAGAGGCGGGCGGGCCGGCGCTTGCGCCACGGCGCTGAACGGAGCCGCACGGTCCGGATGGCTACACCACTCGGCGGGACACCACTCAAAGCGCGTACGAGCCGGCGGTGTACGCCGTACTTCTTCGACAGAGCCCGGATCGACATCTGCCGCTGCCAGCTGTCCCGCCGGATCCGGTCGAACAGCTCTTGCTTGGACAAAGACATCCACAGCACCGCACCTGCCGGAGACCACGGGAATCCGCCCTTCCGACGCGGCGTGGTCATCGCAACAACCCCCAGGTCAGGTGTTGCAACCACGCCTAGAACCCAAGGCGTCACGCCGGGGCCGCTGGACAACGTCACAGCCACGCCTGAGCACAGCAGAGGCGGGCGCCGTCATGTGCCGGCGGGGTCCTCAAGGTTTGCCAGGAACCTTTCGGCGCGGTGGGCGAACAGGTGGGCCTCGCGCTCGGTGGACAAGGCCCGCCCCCTTTCGGCGGCCGCGCGGACTACGGCAATGGGCTCCCCACGGGCCTGCAGCAGCTGTGCTCGCAGCAGCAGGATCAGGCCCTCCGGGTGGCGCTGGCCACAGGCGTCCAGGTAGACATCAGCCCGGTCGAGAGCGGCAGCGGCCTCGGTCAACGCTCCGTCCGCCAACCACATTTCACCGAGCAGCCCGTAAAACGTGGCCACGCCGGAACGTGGCGGGTTCAGCAGGTTCGCCGCGATGATCCGCTGAGCCTCCGCTGCGACGCCGGCCGGGTCCTCGTCGGTCATGGCCCGGGCCCAGCAGCGGACCAATCGCTGGTAGGTGCCGAGAAAGACGAAGGAGAAGTCCGGGTCCACCGCGAGTCCCCGCTCCGTCACGCGGAGCGCCTGGACCGGGTCACCGATGATCGCTGCGGTCCGCGCCGACATGGTGGCCCAGATCGTGATCATGTACGGGTCGGCGCCCGCCACCTCCTCCAGCCCGTCGAGCAGGACCCGCGCCGACGCTACGTCACCGTGCAGCGCGGTCACCTCCGCGAGCATCCCCGTCATGAGCAACTGGAGGTCGTGCTGGACCGGATCCTTCTCGCGCTGGGTGAGGTTGAGCACGATGTCCCGGGACCGGGTGAGGTACCGGAACGACTCGCCGATGTTACCGATGTCCCACTGGTGAATCCCCCAGGCCTGCAGACCGCACCCGAGCACGAACGGGTCGGTGGACGCCTCGGCCTGTTGCAGCAGCTGACGCGCGAGCGGCCCGCTGCGGTCGAGTTCCATGGCCTGGGCGTGGGAGGACCAGCGGGAGAACAGGAAACCGGCAGCCTCGACCTCACGGCCGAGGCGGCGCGCCAGATGCTCGGCGCGCTCGAGCAGGTCCCGCGACGAGAAGCCGTACATCGACCGCATCCCGACCACGGCGGTGAGCTGCGACAGAGCCGTCAGTTCCAGCTCCTCCAGGCCGGCCGTCCGCGCCACGCGCGCGGCCTGGCGCAGCTGACGCTCGGCGACGTCGAGGGCGGACTTGCCCGCTGCCCGCCGCCCCGCGTGCACCAGGGCGGCAGCCGTCCGGGCCGGATCGGCCAGCGGACCGGCCGCCCACAAGTGGTGCGCCAGCCGTTCGGCGATCAAATCGCCCCCGGGGTCGGTCGCTTCCAGAGCGTCAGAGACCCGAAGATGCAGCCGGCTCGCCCGCGACGGCGGCGTTGTCGTGGAGACCGACTCACGGACCACGTCGTGGGCGAACCGGAACAGGAAGGGATTCTCCGGTGTCGACTCGATCATGCCCAGGGCCTTCACGGGCTCGAGTTGTTCGAGGCAGCTCTCGACGTCGACACCCGCCACCCGGACGAGCAGGTCGAGATCGACATCGCGGCCGATGAGGGCGGCGATCTGCAACAGATCTCTGGCACCGCCGTCCAGGTCGGCCATCCGGTCGAGGACGACGTCCCTTACGGTGGCCGGAACCCCCGCCCGGGCCGCGGCGTCGTCGGTGAGCACCCCGCCGTCGGCGAGCAACCGGGACAGTTCCCGAACGAAGAAGGGGTTGCCCGCGGTCCGCGTGTGGATGCTGCGCGCCACGCCCGCCCCGGGATCATGGCCGGTCTCGCGTCGGACCAGTTCGGCCACCTCGTCCGGAGTGAGCGGGCCGAGCCGGAACCGGCGGTGACCGGGCACCCTGCTGACCGCGGCCAGCAGACGGGACAGTTCCGAGCCGGGTACGGGAGCACGGTCGCGCAGGGCGCCGAGAACGGCAGTGCCGGCCGGCAGCCGGGCGGCCAGGTGCCCGAACAGCTCCAGCGACGTGCCGTCCGCCCACTGCAGATCGTCGATCACGAGCACGACCGGTCGCTGGGCGGACACCTGACCGATGACAGCGGCCACCCGTTCGAAAAGCCTGAAGCGGAAACCACTGTCCGGCAGCACCGGTGCGGCCAGCACACCGCCGCGAGGCTCGACGAGATGTCCGACCTCACCGGCGAACCACTGCTCCCGGTCAGGCGGGGACAGGGCGTCGAGAATCGTGACGATGGCCTGCACCCACGGCCACATCGAGGGCGCACCGTCGCCCTCCAGACAGCGGCCCCACACGATCAGCGCGCCGCGCCGGGCTGCCTCGGCGGTGGCCTCCTCCAGCAGCCGGGTCTTGCCCACACCCGGTTCGCCCTCGACGATGCTGATCGCCGTGCCTCCGGTGAGCGCCGTGTCCCGGCTCTGGCGCAGCAAGGAGAGCTCCTTGGACCGCCCGACCAAGGGGCCGGCCGTGCTCGGCCGTGGGCGGCTGACGTCGCTGTGCGTATCCGCCATGGTCGGCGACGGCGTCTGCGTCAGCACCCGCTGGTGTGCGGCCTGCAGCACAGGCCCGGGGTCGATGCCGAGGTCCTCGGTGAGACGGGCGCGGACCGTAGCGAACACCGACAGTGCATCTGCTTGCCGGCCCGCGGCGGCGAGGGTGGTGATGAGGCCGGCCTGGACGGGCTCGTGCAGGGGCGCCATCAAGGCGGCCAGGTGCAGCGCCGGCAGCACTTGCTCCGGGCGGGCCAGCGCCGTCGCCAGTTCGGCTGCTGTCGTGCACACCTCGTAGAACTCGGCGTCGAGGGCTGCGAAGACGGGGAGCGCGGTGGGGCCGCTGCTCAGCCCGTCACCCGCGGGACCGTGCCACAGGGCGAGTGCCTCCACGTAGTCGGCGAGCGCCGCCTCGTGGCGCTGCCGCGCAGTAGCCGCCCTGGCCGTCGCGACATGCTCACGAAAGGTGACCAGGTCGAGCATGCCGATTCCCGCCGAGAACAGATATCCGCTGCCGCTGCGATGGAGGAACGAGCCACTGTCGCGGGCCGGGAGTCCTGGTTCGAGCAGGCGCCGCAACACGCCGATGTACTTGTGGAGGACGTTCAGGGCGCTGGCCGGTACGTTTTCTTCCCATATCAGATCGATCAGCTCCGAAGTGCTGACCGGCTGTCCCTCACGGGCCAGCAGGAGCGCAAGCACAAAGGCCTGCTGACGCGGTCCCACCTGTACTTCGGCGCCGTCGCGCCAGAGCCGCAACGGGCCGAGGATCTGCAGACGCAGGGGAAGGCCGTCGTCCGGCCGAGCCTGTTCACCGGACGGGGCAGGACGCATTGACTCAGCCACGCTCATGGCCCCCGACTGCATCCGGTCCAGGTTCTTTACTGCGTGGATCGCGTCTGCTCACGGCATACGCAGCAAAAAGCTTACACGCGGCGATCGATTCCGGCGATTCGTGCACCCGATGGATGGCGTCTCCGGAACCCACCCGGACCACTGCTGTTCCAGGGGAACCGCGCCGGAAAACCCTCCCGCATGACCGGCGAATTCATCCGCCGCGCCCTGGCCGAGATCCTCGCCTTCATTGGCCTCGCCGGCAGCACCGACCAACCCACGGACTTCGCCCCACACGACTTCCGGCGCATGTTCATCACCGACGCCGTCCGCTGCGGCCTACCACCCCCACATCGCCCAAGTCACCGTCGGCCACACCAACACCAACACCACGTGGGGTACAACGCCATCTACCCACCGAGGCCGAGTGGATGGACTTCCTCGGCCATTTCAAACGCCGCAAAGCCTCCGTCGGTACCGGCTGTCTGCGTACAAGTGAATGTGGCCGTGGCACGATTCTCGTGAATCGGGGTGGTGCCACTGTGGGCCGGTGACGCTCCGTCACGGGGTGGTGGCGACTCGGTGCAGGAGGAACGCCGGCGCGGCCGGCCATGGCCCGTTTCTGGAGCTTCAGGTCCGTGATCCGGCCTTTGCTGACGCCGGAGTTGTACAGGGTGGTGATTTCCTGCACGACTGCCAGCTGGTCTTCGCGGATGGCCTTGGCCAGGCTCGCCAAGGCAGGCGGCCAGATGCCGCGGGTTGGCCGGGCCAGGCCGGCAGACCGCGGCGTAGTGGCGCGACGGCCATCTTGACCCGTTGGTAGTCGCCGCCGTAGCCCTTGGCCGCAATCTCCCAGTGCAGCACGGTGGCGACGTGCTCGCCTTCCTCCCACCGCTGCCTCAGGTACTCCAGATACGGGTCGAGGCTCGTGGACCGGCAGGACGGAGTGCGCCGTACGCACTCCTGCCAGCGGGCAGCGCGTGCGTAGTCGGCCACGGTGCGGCGCTTCAAGCCGAGTTCGCGGGCTATCGCGTTGAGACCGCGGGCCATGCCGGTGTGAACGTGCTCAGGTGTGGGACCGGGAGAACAGCCCTGCGGCCATGGGGGTGTCCGCGAGCGTCCATGACCCGCCGGCGGTCTGACTCTGGAACACGCGGGCGTAGGCTCTTTGGGATGCGGATAGGAGAGTTGTCCAAGCGCACGGGCGTGAGTCCGCGCTCGCTGCGGTACTACGAAGAGCAGGGCCTGCTGACCAGCTCACGCTCTGAAGCCGGGCAGCGTCACTATTCCGATGCTGCGGTCCAGCGCGTCTCGCTCATCCGGCAGCTCTTCGACGCGGGTATGTCCAGCAGGGTGATCGCGACGGTGCTGCCGTGTGTGGACGTCCCGGGCGACCTGGGCGTCGCCGAGGAGACGTTCACGGCGATGATGCGCGAGCGCGACCGGATCGACGCCGACATCGCGCGCCTGATCGAGGCCCGGGATGCACTCGACGTGCTGATCAAGGCCAACAGCCGGCACCGGGCGAAGCTGTCCACGGCCCCGGAACCGGGAGCGCAGTCCGCCTGATGCTGTGATCTGCGTCTCAGCTGGTTGCCCCTCACATCGATGTCACAGGTGAGGATGGCGACAACGCCCGGAATCACCGGGCCGGTCATACGAGAGGCAACGCAAGATGGGACAGGCGTGGGGTTTTGGCAGGCATGGCGGGCCCGAGGTGCAGGAGTTCTTCGATCGTCCCGATCCCGTTCCCGGTCGCGGCGAGGTACTGATCCAGGTCGACGTCGCCGGCGTGAATCCCCTCGACCACCTTCTGCGCTCAGGTCTGGTCGACGGGCTCGACGGCGGGCGACCGTTCCCCCGCGTGCTGGGCATGGAGGCAGCCGGAACCGTCCTCGCCCGGGGTGAGGACGTCAACGGGCTCCAGGTGGGCGACGCGGTCTTCGGCTTCGCACTCACCGGCGGCGGCACCTACGCCGAGACCACGGTGCTGTCCGCGCCGCACACCGCGCGCATTCCGGAGGGTCTGTCCGCGACCGTGGCGGCAACACTGCCGGTAGCCGGGACGACCGCGGTGGACGTCCTCGACCAGCTCAGCCTTCCGGCCGGTGCCACGATCCTGGTCAACGGAGTCGGCGGCGGGGTCGGCCTCGCCGTCGCCCGGCTGGCCATCGGGCGCGAACTGCGCGTGATCGGCACCGGGAGCACCGCCAAACGCGAGCACGCCGAGGCCGTCGGTGTGCAGTTCATCGACTACACCGCCCAGGATGTCGCCACCGCGGCACGCGAACTGGTTCCCGACGGCTTCGACGGGATCGTCGACCTGGCCGGAGGCGCCTCGCTGCGGACGGTCGCTCCGCTGGCCCAGGAGCCCCGCAACGTCATCTCTGTGGGTGATATGTCTGTGCCCGATCTCGGTGGGCGTTTCGTCGAGCGTCGCCTTGACCGCGAGAACCTGGAGCGGGCGGCCCGGCTGGCCCTCGACGGACTCCTCGCACCCGTCATCACCGCGGTCCATCCGCTCTCCGACGCCCCGGCGGCCCTCGCCACCGTCGAGAGCGGTCACACCGCGGGCAAGGTAGTCATCAAGGTGGCATGAGAAGGGCCCGGCCGTCCGACGCCGGACCGTTCCTTGCGGACTGACGACAACCCGTGGTCAGCGCATCATCAACTGAGCACGTACGCCTGTAGGGGTTGAGCACGTTCGTTCAGGCGTACGCCGACACCATGCCCAGTGAGAGGTATGCAAGCTGACGCTTGTGGTCAGGGGTCTGATGTGCGTGGGGCGTCGAGGGTCATCGGGTGACTTTGCGGTTCGTGAGGACCGGCAGGGCCCGGACCAGCGCGGTCGTCCAGGAGGAGTCGGTGCGTCCTTCCCCGAGGACGCACCGGTTCTTGAAATGAGCGAAGCCGCGCTCGACGGGTTCGCGGGCGGCCGCCCGTGCCGTGCTGGACAGCGTCTGGCCTCGCGTCAGAGGCCCCCTTCCGGGCGGCCTTGTCGCCGGTGATCACCACCGGGACGGCGTCGGGGCCGCAGTCGTCGAGGCCGACGAGGCCAGGTCGGCAATGGCTGCGAGTCCGGCTTCCCGCAGTTTCTGGGTGAGCTGGCCGTGCCGACAGGCGGTGATCTCCGAGGTGCGCCCGGGGCGGGTCGCCGAGATCCACAGCGGTCGCACCCGGCCGTCGGAGAGGGCGATCACGAGCAGGCCGTGGCATTTGTACTTGCCGGAGTGGTTCTTCCGGTTCTCCTTCCCGGTTCTCCTTCCCGGTTCTGCACCGGGTGCGGATCACCGATCCGTCCAGCACTACGATCCCGCCGCCCATGCGGGCGCAGGAGGTCCGCGATCTGCCCCGCCATCATCTCCGTGGCCAGGGTGCCCCGGCGGCGGCTGCTCGGGGTCCTGCCGGGCCATGTGCTGCGGCTGCGCCCGTACTGCGAGGCGCCCGGAGCCTGGCACCGTATGCCCGCGGCCGACGGGTACGAGGTCAGAGCCACAAGGACGTCCTGGAGCTGACGAAAGCCGTCCTCGATGCCGTGCCTGCGGCGGCCAACGGCCGTGCTGCGTGGACCCGACGCTCGGAACTGCGAGTGAACACCCGCATCCGCGGGGACCGTCACGCCGACTACCGGGCCCTCTGCACGCTGCTGAAAGAGCTGGACCCGCAAGGGCGTTGGGCCGGTCTCGACAAGCGCATCAGCCCGGAAGGCGAGACGCATGGGCTGTGCAAGGATCACGCTTCCTGCCCTATCGCAAGCCGTTGGGCGCAACGATGCGGGGGATGCCTCCCTTTCTCCCAGGCCAGCAGATCACCGGCCGCCAAGTTCCGTCCGAACTGACCACGGGACGCTCAGCAGGGACCACACCGCCCGAAGCGGTCGTGTTCCCGTAGCGCTTGGGAAGGGAAGCGCCCACGCGGCACTTTCGACGTATCCTCACGCGGATACCTGCTCGTCAGAGATCACTCCGCAGCGGTACGGGTCGTAGCCGAAAGCGAAGAGCGTGGCAACGAAGAGCTGCAGGATGGCTCAGTGGCCGTACAGTGTCCCGATCAGCACCACCGCGAGCGCCGCGATCCAGCCGAATCCCGCCCCCACGGTCATCAGGCGCAAGAACCAACCGGTGGTACGGGGCCCAGTCTCCGGGCTGAGGACGCCCGGGCGGCGCGCATACGGCTCGGTGAAACGGCGCAGCGCACGCAGCATGCGGCGGTTCTTCAGCATAGAGATCCAGGCGGCGATCATCCCGATGCCGAAATGGCCCCAACTGCGCGTGTAGGCCTGCGCTCTGCTGGTGACGTTCACGCCGCACTGTCTGCACAGCGTCTTCGTCTCCCGGTGCACCTTTGCCACCAGCAGCACACTCAGCACCCACACCGCCGTGACGGGTACGGCCGGGAACGACCCGCAGATCTCGCATTCGTACGGCATCCGCGGGCTGCCGGGCTGGAACGACGGCATGCCGGTCGGCACGCTCGACTGGGACAGGGCGAACGAGGTCCGGGGCCCGCTGCCCACGGTGGTGCTGTACGTGCCCGCCTCGTCCAGTCGGCGGTTCAGCCCCATCTGCAGGCCGAGAATGCCGGCCACAGCGCCGTAGACGGAGGCGTACGCGGACTCGCACGCGGCGGCGTCCAGACGACCGCTCTCTGCCTGGCGCCGATACGCCTGGACCTTCGCTGCGGCCGCGTCGTGCACTTGGGCGGGCGATGCTCCCGGTGCGATGCCCAGGACGGCGTAAGCACTCAACGCACGCTCCTTCCACGTGAGTCTGTTGCTGATGGTCAGTCAGCATGAGTGATGGGCAGGAGGGTTGATGGTCACTATGCGGTTGGCGAGCACGTCCCTCTGTACGGAGGGGCGCGGGACCGATGGAGCCCTTGCCGGTGAGGGTCTGAGCCCACAGGTCGGCGGCTTCTCACCTGGGCGGCGTCGTCGGCCGAGGTGACCGGGACGGGCGGACGAAGCGGTGTGTGACGGGCATGGGAACTCCGTAGGTGGTGGGGTGGCGGGACCGCGGGTGCTGGGCCGTGCATGGTGAACCCAGTGGAAGGCATGGCTCGTTGACCTTCCACAGCTGATTGATGATCAATTGATCAGGGGGCCACTGACCAATGAAACCGCTGGTCAACGGCGCACGGGGATTGACCGGATGCGGTCTCGGCATCGCGGTCGGCCGCGAGCAGGGCGGCCGGCCACGACACCTGCCCGTCCGGGAAGGGGGCAACGCCCCACGTCGATGACCGCGGTGGCCCCGGTCTCCACGACGCTGGGCTGCCGGCCGGACGTGAGGCTGCTCTCGACGTCATGCTCACACCCTGCGGCGTCCACGACGACCGACACCGGCCCTCCGCGTCACGGAACGCGGAGGGCCGGTGTGAGGGGCGTACGGCGGGCTACCGATTCACGGAGCGCATCCCCGCCTCGTCGTACCGGTCGCCGGCCGCCTGGGGCAGCTCGGCGTCGATGCGGGCCAGATCGTCTTTGGTCAGGGTGATGTCGACGGCGGCAGCGTTCTGCTCCAGGTACGTGCGGCGCTTGGTGCCCGGGATCGGCACCAGGTCCTCGCCCTGGGCCAGCACCCAGGCGATGGCCAGCTGGGCCGGGGTCACCTCCTTTTCCGCGGCGATCTCCTTCACCTTTGCCGCCAGCCGCAGGTTCGCCTCCAGGTTGGCCTCCTGGAAGCGCGGATTCTGGCGGCGCCAGTCGTTCACGTCCAGGTCGTCCGGCGAGGTGAACCGTCCGGCGAGGAAACCGCGTCCGAGCGGCGAGTACGGCACGAAGCCGATACCCAGCTCGCGGCAGGCGGGCAGCACCTCGGCCTCCACGTCCCGCGACCACAGCGAGTACTCGCTCTGCACGGCGGTGATCGGATGCACGGCGTGGGCGCGCCGAATGGTCTGCGCGCCCGCCTCGCTCAGCCCGATGTAGCGCACCTTGCCTTCGGCGACGAGTTCGCCCAGCGCGCCGACCGTCTCCTCGATGGGCACGTTCGGATCGACCCGGTGCTGGTAGTACAGGTCGATGTGGTCGGTGCCCAGTCGTTTCAGGGAGCCGTGCACCGAGCTGCGAACGTGTTCGGCGGAGCCGTCCTGCGGCCCGACGGTGCCGGCGTCCCCCGGCACGGCGTCGTCCATCCGGTAGTTGAACTTCGTCGCGATCACGTACTCGTCGCGGTGCCCTTGGATCGCTTCGCCGACCAGGGACTCGTTGGTCAGCGGTCCGTACATCTGCGCCGTGTCCAGGAAGGTCACGCCAAGGTCGAGGGCGCGTCGGATGGTCGCGACCCCCTCATCGTGGTCGGCGGATCCGTAGAAGGCGGACATGCCCATGCATCCCAGGCCGATCGCCGATACCTGCAACTCCCGCAGACTGCGCTTCTGCATGCCGTGGTCCAGCCTTTCCTGCATGTTCGTTCGTCGTCGGGACGGCCCGAGGTTCCGCATGCTTCCCGCCGCGATCCGGCGACATCCGGCGCCCGTGAGGGGCAGCCGCCGACATGGGCCTCGTGCGCCGCTGTGTCTTCGACGCTACGGCTTGGAGCGCACTCCAGGGCAAGCCGGGCGACGCGCGACCTGCCGTCCGTCCTGCCGTGCAGCACACCGCACGACACGCACCTTCCGGTGTGGCACGTGTTCCTGCCGCGAGGCCGCCCGGCAGCCGGGCCTGCGAGACCGTCGGCGACGTACGCCCGACCGGGTTGCCAGGCACGCCCGACCGGGGTGCATCGCAGACCTACGCCGTTGCTCGCGACCGCGGTGGTGCCGAGCCCGTGCGGGACTGTGACGACGGCGAAGTCGATCACCGGTACGGCGAAGAACAGGGCGCGGTGACCGTGGTGGCTCACCCCGCAGCGAGGCACGGTTACGCGGTGATACGTACGGGTCTTGGTGGCGTTCAGGCGGCCGAAGTGATCGCTTGGGTGACGGCGGTGATCGCCGGAGTGGGAGTGCCGGGAAGGCGGGCCACATGCACCCGGCGCATCTCGGGGGGTGTGCCGTCGACGTGCACCACGCTCACGCCGGGCAGCGGCATCGGTGAGAAGGCGGACGGCACCGTGGTCACGCCGAAGCCGCCCGCGACCAGCCGGAGCTTCGTCAGCCAGTCGCGCGCAGAGTGGATGACGCGCGGCCGTCCGGGCAGGCCGGGCCAGACGCCGAGCAGCGGCTCGGATGTCGACGACGGGCTGGCGATCCATGCGGCGTCGAGCAGTTCGTCGACGTGCACCGTACTGCGTCCGGCGAAGTCTCCTGTCGACGCCACGGCCACGACGAGTTCGGTGTCCGCGACGGTCTCCAGGTGCAGGCGCGGCGACTCGCTGTCGAAGGGCCGGTGGGGTGGGCGGGAGGTCAGCACGGCGAGGTCGAGCGAGCCCGCGCGCAGCGCCCGGATCAGGGCGGGCGT
Source organism: Streptomyces sp. 7R007 (assembly GCF_054850255.1). Classification (NCBI taxonomy): domain Bacteria; kingdom Bacillati; phylum Actinomycetota; class Actinomycetes; order Kitasatosporales; family Streptomycetaceae; genus Streptomyces; species Streptomyces sp. 7R007. Next base: position 28,719 of record NZ_JBTWMV010000061.1, read on the forward strand.
GGTGCCCTCGCGGGTGGTGACCGTGATCTGCGGGTTGGCCTGAGCGAGGTGTGCGAGTGCGGCGGGCAGGATCGCCGAGCCGGCGCTCAGGACTGCGCCGAGCCGCACCGGTTCAGTCCGCGGGACGGTGCCGGTGAGTTCACGCTCGGCCGCGGCGAGCGAGGCGAGGATCGTATGGGCGTGCCGTAGCAGGGTCAGGCCGGCCGGAGTGAGCCGCACTCCGTCCGAGCGGCGTTCGAACAGGGTGGTGCCGGCGCTGTGTTCGAGGGCGGCGGCCTGGCGGGAGACGGCCGACTGCGTGTATCCGAGTCGGGCGGCCGCCGCGGTGAAGCTGCCGGACTCGGCGATCTGCCGCAGGACCCGCAGTCCCGTGCTGGAGATGTCCATGCGACCTATGCATACCCCAGGTGCGAGATCGTCGCTTCCCGCATGCCCTTCCCGTCTCTAGTGTCGATCTCACGAGCACGGACGAACGCGGAGGTCATCACGTGCGAGCAGCAGTTCTGACGCGGTTCGGCGCCCCACTCGCGGTGCGGGAGGTGCCGGACCCCGAGGCCGGTGGCGGCGAGGTGGTGGTCGAGGTCCTCGCCGCCAGCGTGGCGCCGTACGCGGCCGAAGTCTTCAGCGGCAAGCGGAGGTATCCCCTCGTCCCTCCGGTCGTGCCCGGTACCGGCGCGGTGGGGCGGATCGTCCACGTCGGCCCCGACGCCACCCGGCTGCGCGTCGGCGACCTGGTGTGGTGCGACTCGACGGTGCGCTCGCGGGACGACGCGCTGACCCCCGACATCACGCTCCAGGGCTGGTGTTCGCGCGGCGAGGGCGGTGCACGACTCGCCGAGTACCTGCATGACGGCGCGTTCGCCGAGCTCATGCGGGTGCCGACGGAGAACGTCTTTGCGCTGCCGGCCGCGGCCGGGGAGGATCCGGCCCGCTGGGCCGCGCTCACCGTGCACACCATCTCCTACGGTGGGCTGCTGGCCGGTCGGCTGGCGGCCGGCGAGACGCTGCTCGTCAGCGGGGCCACCGGAAACCTCGGCAGCAGCGCGGTCGCGGTCGCGTTCGCGATGGGCGCGGGTCACGTGGTCGCCCCCGGCCGCAACAAGGCCGCGCTCGACCTCCTCGCCGACCGGTTCGGTCCGCGGCTGCGCCCGGTCCTGTTGACCGGCGACGAGGCCGACGACCGCGCGGCGATGTCCACGACGGCCGACGGTCCGATCGACCTGGCGATCGACCTGCTGCCGCCGAGCGCACCCAGCTCGGTCTCGCGCGCGGCGGCCATGACCGTGCGTGAGTACGGCCGGGTCGTCCTCATGGGCGGCGTCGGCATGCTCGGTGGCGACGACCTCGCACTGCCGTACCCATGGATCATGCGCAACTCGATCACCGTGCGCGGGCAGTGGATGTACCCACGCACAGCCAACGTCGGCATCATCCGGCTCCTGGCCTCCGGCACTTTGGATCTCGCCCCCGAACGAGTCCGGTCGTTCGAACTCGATGCCGTCAACGACGCCATCACGTACGCCGCCGCGCACGGTGGCCCGTTCGACCGCACCAGCCTCACCCCGGCCGGCTGACAAGACCGGCCACTGATCCCTGCCATCCGCCTGGCCGGCACCGCACTCGAGTGGCACGACTCCTTCCTCTACGGCACCGCCTCCGCCTCCGCCTTGGTCTTCGGCCCCCTCTTCTTCCCCGGGGCCAGCTCCCTCGCCGGCACCCTGGCCTCGTTCGGCACCTTCGCCGTCGGCTTCGCGGCCCGCCCCCTCGGCGGAATCGTCTTCGGTTACTTCGGAGGCCGGCTCGGCCGCAAACCGACGCTGGTGATCACCCTGCTGGTCATGGGCGTCGCCACCTTCTTCATCGGGACGCTGCCCACCTATGCGCAGATCGGGGTCTGGGCACCGATCCTCCTCGTCCTGCTGCGCAGGCTTCAGGGCATCGCGGTCGGCGGCGAGTGGGGCGGAGGCGTCCTCATGATCACCGAACGCGCCCCCAGGGACGGCGCGGTTGCTACTCGGCGTGGAGCCAGGTCGGCATCAACCTCGGCTTCATCACGCACCGCCGGAGTCTTCGCCGCGGTCCAGACGATGTCGGATGAGGCGTTCCTCTCCTGGGGCTGGCGCATTCCCTTCCTCCTGGGAGCCATCCCCACACTCGTCGGGTTCGTCATCCGCCTCAACGTCGAGGAAACACCGGAATTCCAGACTCTCCAGCACGAGGGCAACAAGCAGCGACTGCCCCTCCTGCACGCCCTGCGCACCCACCCGCGCTCGATCCTGATCGCGGCAGGCGCCCGGGGGGCGGAGAACGGCGGCTCCTATGTCTTCCTCGTCTTCAGTCTCGCCTACGGCAAGCACATCGGGGTCGACAGCGGCCTCCTGCTGACCGGGATCATCGTCGCGAACGTCGTGGAAGGCGCCTCCATGGTGGGGTTCGGCGCCCTCTCCGACCGCATCGGCCGCCGCCCCGTCTACATGGCCGGTGCCGTCACCCTGGTCGTCTTCGCGTTCCCCTTCTTCTGGCTCGTGGGCACCGGTACCCCTGCCCTGGTCTGGCTCGCCTTCGTCATCGCCCTCGGCATCGGCATCGGCCACGGCGCCATGATCGGAACCCAGCCGCACTTCTTCACCGAACTGTTCGGCAAGTCCTCTCGCTACAGCGCCATTTCGCTGGGCCACGAGCTCGCCTCGGTGTTCGCCGGCGGTCTCTCACCGCTCATCGCCACCGCGCTCCTTGCCGTCGCCAACTCCTCCTGGTCCATCGCGCTGTACCTCGTCCTCCTCGGCTGTATCACGCTCGTTGCCGTCCATGTCTCTCGCGAGACGGTGCAGCGCGATGCCCCGCCCACGCCGGTCCCGCGGCTGCAACCCGCCGACACACGCGATTAGCGCGCACCCGCAGCCCTGGTGCTCGTCGGCCACACCGTCGGCCCCCAAGACCACAGCCAGGTCTTGGGGGCCGACGTCACGTGAGCACCGACGCCACTTCTCCAACGGCGTGTCTTGAGGGTGCTGTGGTGGGAGCTGAGGATGCGCCCATCGGGCGGGCTATGCCTGCAGGCGCAGACCGATGAGTTGTTCAGAGGTTTGCCATACACGGGCGGCTTCGTGCGTGCTGGTGAGGCGGCTGTAGAGGGTTTGCTCGGCGGGCGGACCGCCCAGGTGGAGCGGTCCGCTGGGCCCGTAGAACCGTCCGGGCTGGGCGTCCGGGGACGTGGCGGCATACAGGGCGGGGAATTTCGCGCTCGCGACGGTTCCCAGGAGGATGCCCCGGGCGGACAGGAAACGGATCACGCGGACACCGAGCGTGTCCTTGTCCCGCCCCACCTCGGGCCGGGCGGCCAGCAGGCTCGTCGGTGCGATGCCAGGGTGACAGACGTTGCTGGTGATGCCCCAACGACCCGTCTCGCTGCGTCGGTTGAGTTCCAGAGCGAACAGCCCGAGCGCGATCTTCGACTGGCTGTAGGCGCGCTGGCCGTTGTAGGAGCGTTCCCAGTTCAGGTCGTCCCAGTTGATGGCGTTCTGGTTCGCCGCGATGCTGACCTGGGACGTCACCCGTGCCTGGCCGGCTCGCAGCAGCGGCAGCAGATGGGCCACCAGGGCGAAGTGCCCCAGGTGGTTGGTGCCGAACTGCAGCTCGAATCCCTCGGCGGTGGTCTGCCGGCTCGGCGGCGTCATGACGCCGGCATTGTTGATCAACAGGTGGACGGGCCGCCCCTCCCCGATCAGCGTCTTGCCGAACGCCTCGACCGAGGCGAGCGAGGACAGATCGAGACTGCGCAGCGACACCTGCCCTCCTGGCGCCTGCTCACGGATCCTTGCGAGCGCCGCCTCGCCCTTCAGCGGATTACGGACCGGCAGCACCACTTCCGCACCTGCGGCGGCCAGCCATGCCGCCATGCCCAGACCGATCCCGTCACTCGCGCCGGTCACCACGGCGCGCTTGCCGGACAGGTCCGGGACGGGAATGTCAATGGAATCACGCGGCATGCGCACTCACTCCAGATGGTCGTGTCATTTCCTCCACTGTCCCGGGCTCCGCCGTCGTTATGCAGGACCTGTCAATCCCCCGCTACGGCACCAGGTCCGCACCTGGAGGCGTGCGTATGGGGGGATTGCCAGGCCATGGATACCGATCCGAACGGGCGGTAGACATGATGATCCAGGAACCAGAAGGTGAATGAGGAACAGATGGCGATCGACCGGACTGGGCTGGCGGAATTCCTCAGGCACCGCCGGGAGGCGTTGCAGCCCGAAGACGTCGGTCTTCCGCGTGGAAAGCGGCGCAGGACCAGCGGGCTGCGGCGGGAGGAAGTCGCTTTCCTGTGCCACATGTCGACCGACTACTACGCGCGGCTAGAGCGCGAGCGCGGCCCTCAGCCGTCCGAGCGGATGATCGCCTCCATCGCACAGGGCCTCCACCTCTCCCTCGACGAGCGCGACCATCTGTTCCGGCTCGCGGGGCACACCCCGCCGCCCCGCGGCACAGACAGCGATCACATCAGTCCCGGCCTGCTGCGCATCCTCGACCGCCTTCAGGACACGCCTGCGGAGATCGTCACCGAGCTCGGCGAGACCCTGCGCCAGACGCCCCTGGCCGTCGCACTCACCGGTGACCTCACCCTGTATGAGGGGCCGGCCCGCAGTCTCGGTTACCGCTGGTTCACCGACCCCGCCACCCGGGCGCTCTACGCCCCCGACGACCATCCCTTCCTGACCCGTATGTTCGCCTCGGGTCTACGCGGGGTGGTCACCCTGCGTGGACCCCGCTCCCGCGCGGCCCGACTCGCCGAGCTGCTGCTGGCACAGAGCGAGGAGTTCCGGCAGGCATGGCAGGCCCACGAGGTCGGCATCCGCCCCCGCGAGACCAAGCACTTCATCCACCCCCAGGTCGGAGCAATGGAGCTGGCCTGCCAGACACTCCTGGACCCCGACCAGTCACATCTCCTGCTCGTCTACACCGCCATTCCCGGCAGCGAGAGCTACGAACGGCTGCAACTGCTGTCCGTCATCGGAGCGCAACCGCCCCGCTGAACGTCAGCTGCCACACATCTGGCTCTTTCCTGATCAGCGACGTCATCCCGCACAGCGCACCCGTGGGCAGGAGCACGACTGCCGCCAACGGTTCCCTCACGCAGACGGCAGCATCCTCCCGGCCAAGACGCCATGGGTCGCCGGCTCACCCACGAGCCGGGACGCCTGTGAACGCCTCCATGATCCAAGCGGCACGCGACGGAACCGACTCCTGATGAGGTGCCTTCATCGCCTCAGTCCTGGTCTGTGCGGGGTAGCTGAGCCCCGACCCGCGCGGCCGTCTCGCGCAGCCAGATGTGGGCCGCGTCATGGGTATGGACCGGATGCCACCACAGTGCTTCGCGCAGCGGCACCGCCTCGTACGGCGGCTCCAGCACCCGCACGGCGGCGATCGGGGCCATCATCCGCGCCAGCCTCGCCTGGACCAGAGCGATGCGGCGGGTCCCGGCGATCATCAGGGGCAGGAGCTGGAAGCTGTCGACGGACACCTCGACGCGCGGTTCGATCCCGAGCATGCCGAGCTGCCGTACGGCGGGCGCGTCGTAGGTGCGCTGATACGTCACCCAGGGCAGTTCGGCCAGGTCGGCACGGGTGAGCCGGTCCCCCACGCCGGGGTGGTCCTGGGCCACGAGGAACACCCATCGGTCGTCGTAGAGGTCGGTTGCGGGGAAGTCGCTGATCACGCCGTGGGGCATGAGCAGACCGTCGGTGCCGCTCAGCAGCGTTGCGGTGTTGTCGATGACGGTCGGCGGGGTCTGGGTGAAGCGCAGCCGGATGCCGGGGGCCTCCTCGTGCACGAGGCGGGCGAGTTCGGTGCCGAAGACGGAGACGGCGTAATCGGATGCGACCAGTTTGAACTCGCGGCTCTCCTCGGCCGGGTCGAAGTCCGCCTGGCTGGAGAAAAGACGTTCCAGCAAGTCGTAGGCCGAGGCGGTGCGGTCCAGCAGGACCTGGCCGAGTGCGGTCAGCTCGTAGTGGCCGCCGACGCGTGCGAGCAGCTCGTCGCCGAAGTGCCGCCGCAGCCGGGCGAGGGCGGCGCTCATCGCGGGCTGGCTCAGGCCGATCCGCTGTCCCGCACGGGTGACGTTCCGCTCCTCCAGCAGGGCGCGCAGGGCGACGACGAGATTGAGATCGAGACGGACCAGGTTCACGGATCGGTTCCTTGCGGTGGCATTCAACGAAGAAGATAGACACTGTGGATGCAGGTCATCCACGGAATCAATTTTCCTGATCACGGGGTGCGGGTCCAGATTAGTCCCACCGCAACAGGAGGACATGTCCGTGGAAACCGGAACCCGCGTCCGCGCTCTTCTCCGGACCGTTTTCACTCGCCACCCTTTCGACCCCGGACGGGCCCTGGTTCCCCGCCCTGGTCACCCCCGACGGCCAGGCCCTCGACCTGCGGGACGCCTTCGGCGACGACCGGCTGACCACATTGGACCTGCTGGACCGCTGGACACCCCCTGCCGCGGCTGCGCGCCCTCGCGTCCGACACCAGCCTGACTCGTACGGCCGTCGCGGACTTGCGCGTGCACGCACCGGTGGCGCCTCGCCAGGTGTTCCAGTCGGGCGCGAACTACCGGCAGCACGTGATCGACCTGCACGTCGCCCTCCGCGCCCCCGGTGACGACCGGCCGGAGAGCGGACGGCGCGCGGGGGCCGCCGAGATCATGGCCCGGCGAGCGGCGGAGGATCTACCGTACGTGTTCATCTGCCTGCCGCCTCGATCACCGGCCCGTACGACGACGTCGTCCTGCCCGCCTGGGCCGAGCAGCCCGAGTGGGAACTGGAGCCGGCGGTCGTCATCGGTAGGCCCGCCTACCAGGTGCCGTTGGAGGACACATCCGCGTACATCGCCGGCTACACGATCGCCAACGACCTCACCGACCGGGCGACCGTGTTCCGCCGGGACATGCCGCAGATCGGTACCGACTGGCTGCGCAGCAAGAACGAGCCCGGTTTCACCCCGCTCGGCCCGCGGCTGGTGCCGGCCGAATCGATCGCGGACCCTGACGACCTGCACGTCACGCTCAAGCTGAACGGCGAGACCATGCAGGACGCGTCCACCAAGGACATGATCTTCGAGATCGCGCGGATGGTGGCGTATGCCCTCCCAGACAGCACGTGTGCTCCCCCGAAGACCTGGTCCTGACCGGCAGCCCGGCCGGCAACGGCATGCACTGGGGGCGACTGCTGCGCGACGGCGACGTCATGGAGGGTTCGGTCACCGGACTCGTGCTCCAGCGCACCCGTTGTTTCGCGGAGGGCGCCGTACGAGCCCCCCACGACCCCGAGGGCTCGATCGCCGAGGCCGCCAAGTCGTACTCGAACTGGGGCCCCCGTGGGGTGAGGACGACAGGCTCGGGACCCTGAACTTCCTCACG
>NZ_JBTWMV010000062.1:0-35949 GCF_054850255.1 Streptomyces sp. 7R007
TAAGCCTTCTCCAAGCAGTACCGGTACCGCATGGCCCGCGCACGCTACGACTTTTATACGTCCAAGGGCTCCAGCAAAGGCCAACTGCTGGAGGCGAAGGAAAACCTGCAGAAGATACTGGCCTACGTCCCCCACCAGATGGCCGGATGGTTGGCGTGATTCTCCGCATCCATTGGGGCATAGCGGGCTGTCTACTCACTATACGACCCAAAGGGGAGTCCGAGTCTGGGGGATTCATGAGTGCACGCTCCAAGCGCATCAAGCTCGCCGCATCTGCGGTCGGCATGCTGACCGCAGCCATCCTCGCACTGAGCACCGCGCCCGCCTCCGCGTCCGGAACCTACAGCGGCCTCGACTACCGGACCTGCAGTTTCTAACGTCAGGCACTCTCCGGGGCGATGGAGACCCGCCCTCCCCTCCTGCCACTGACCTGCAGCCACCCGACTGCGGGCCTCATCCAAGCCCGGCCCTCGAGGGCGAACCAGTCCGGAAGGACCAAGGCGTCTGCGCGATACGACCGGCCCGGCTGCTGGATTCGAGTCGCCAAGGGTTTGGCGCTGGGTCTGCGGACGCCTCTCCGGTATGTCGTGGTTTCTGATCACACGGAAGGGGAGAGCTGTTCGCGCACCCATGCGGGATCGGGGTTGGTGTGTGGCTGGCCCGCCACGACGACGGTCGGCACCGTCTCGTTGCCGTCGTTGGCTGCTCTCACCGCTGCAGCTCCTGCCGGATCGCGCCAGATGTCGACCCAGTGCAACTGGCGGGCGCTGCGGCCCAGCCGGATGCGCAGTCGTATGCAGTACTTGCAGCCCGGCCGCCAGAAGACGACCGGCCAGCCGTCAGCCGCGCTGCGGCGTTGTGCCTCTTGCACACCGATCGATCTCGGGAAGATCAGGGGCGAGCCCAGGCCGGCGAGCGCCAGGAATCCCAGCAGGAGTGCTGCGGCTGTGCCCGGGCTCCCTTTCAAGACCTGCCCAGCGGCGACGGCAAAACCGCTGAGCACAAGCAGCATCGGCAGAATCCAGGAGCGCATCATGGTGATGCAGGCTATCGATGAGTCGAATCGCTCCTCGACCGGGTCGTTCACCTGGGTGTTCGCCGGGCCTCTGAGGCGGCCTTCGTTTGATCATGTCCTCCGACCAAGGTGCACCGATCGAGAAGCAGGCCGTGAGGGTGAGTCTGCTGCGTGACCGCCCGTGGGGACGAACTGTTCGATCCCACCGACGCGTTGCTGTGCGCGGACGGCCCGGTGACGTCGCCGGTGGACCTGACGCTGGTGACCGAGCACCGGCGTGGGTACGGTGCGATGTGCGAGGCGTTGAGCCGCGTGAGCGTAAGAACACGTTGACCCGGCAAGCAACGCATCGAAGGCTTCACCGTCCGACACCCGACTGACCGGGACACTACCGGCCGGCACCCGCAGCTCTCGTTTCGCCGCCTGCGCCCCGCATCGGCTCGACCCCACCCCGGGTGGCCTGCCCCAGTCCTGGCTGTTCCGTTCACGTCATCGAGCGCGGTGAGGGGCGTCGCCCCCACCGCGTGGCCACGAGGCGATCCGGAAATGGCACAGTGCAAGCTTTACCTTCCGGAAAGGTTCTACATCCGCGCGGGCCCGTACTTCCGGTCGTCCACTGCAGTCGGCATCGGGAGTGTCATGCCCCTCTCGCGTAACACCATCGGAACCCTCTTCGTCGGCGGAGCGCTGAGCGTGACGCTTGCCGCCCTGGCCTATCCGAGCATGCTCGGCGTGCAGACGACGTCCAGCAACCCCTCGCGCGTGATCGCCAGTACCCAATGGGGCCCGCTCACCGAGGCCGACCGCAACTTCGTCGTCTTCGTACGCTCCGCCGGTCTGTGGGAGGGTCCCTCGGGGCAGTTGGCCATGGAAAAGGGGACGAGCGCGGCCGTACGCGAGGCCGGACGGCATCTGGTTATCGGGCACGCGGCGCTCGACGCCAGCTGCCGCAAGATCGCCCCAGAGCTGAACATCACCATCCCCAACCAGCCCACCCCGCAACAGCAAGGCTTCCTGGACAAGTTCAAGTCGGACACGGGCCGGCAGTTCGACTCGGACTTCGCCAACATCCTGCGCGTCACCCACGGCTCGATCTTCAACACCATCGCCAAGATCCGCTCCACCACCGAGAACACCCTCGTGCGCCAGCTGGCCGACCAGGCCAACGACGTGGTCCTGGATCACATCACGCAGATGGAGAAGACCGGGCTGGTCAACTTCGACCAGGTCAACTTCCAGGAGACGACCCCGCCGAAGCTTCCCGCCAGCCAGGTCACACCGCCCGTCCCGCAGCCCGGGGCGCCCATGGTCACCCTCACGGTGCCCCCAGGACTGTCGACCGCAGGAGTACCGACCGGCCCTGCCACGGAGCCCTCGCCGTCAGCCTCTCCCACAGTAGGGTGAGGCGAGCCCGGGACACGCGTCCCTGGGCGGCGTGCCGATCCGGCCCAGAGCGATGGTCAGACCGCAACAAGGCCGTAACCGTCGTCCTGGTGCTAGGGAATCGGGCCGTGAGCGGCACGCCCTCGGCCTCCATCACCCGGCACAGGCGCCGCCTCGGCCTCTGCCGTGGCAGCGGTTCAGCCCTCGTGCGACATCACGCCGTCCACTGCCCAGCCGAGCGGATGCGGCTCCGGGTGGTCCGCGGCGGGGGCGGGCGGCTCTCCTCCCGCCCTGTTGAAGGCGCCCAAAGCCTCGATGAGCGCCAGCCGTTGGGTCGGGCCCAGACGGGCCACGATGGCGGCGATCTCGGAACGGCGACGGGCGGTGACGTCCTCGACGGTGCGCCGTCCCTCGTCGGTCAGCTGCAGCAGGGTCTCCCGGCGGTTGCCGGGATTGGTCTGCCGGTCGGCGAGCCCGGCCGCGATCAGCCGGTCGACCATCCGCATCGCCGTCGAGGGCGCCACCTGCAGCAGGTCGGCGAGGGTCACCAGCTTGGTGGCACCCCGGGTGGACAGCACCACCAGCATGCGGAACTGCGGGAGCGTCACCCGATCCTCGACCTCGGCGAGCGAACGGGCGGAGACCGCCACCAACAGTCGGGAAGCGGTCAGTACCGCCCTGGTGACCGCGTCGACGTCGTCCATCGTCCCCGCGGTGTTCTCATACTCCGGCATGTCTCCTTTCTACCTTGCCGAAGTCTCCGCTCACTCACGAGCTGGGAACACATTTTCCTTTCCATGACCGTGGTATCGGAGCAACAGCATCGCGGCGTCATCGTGCAGCGGTCCTCCGGCATGCCGCACCAAATCCTCGCGCAGGGTTGCCAGGGCCTGGTCGGCGTCGGGCTCGTCAAGCAAATGAGCCCGGTCGCCCAGGGGATAAAAGGCGCCCTCGGCATCCCGGGTCTCGGTGACGCCATCGGTGTACAGCAGCAGTTGCTCACCGGGCGTGAAGTCCACCCAGTAGGGCTTCGGCCCGTCTCCGCCGTGGCCGCCGAGCCCCAGGGGGAGGGCGTAGGCATGCGGTTCCGGGAAATCGACACCGCCCTGCCGTACGACCATCGGGGCGGGATGGCCGTAGTTGAGGAAGACCGCCCCATGGTCCGAGCCGATCTCGGCTAGGATGGCGGTGACGAACTTCTCCCCCTCGAGTTCCCGGGCCACGCTGCGCTCCAGGCGCTCACCCAACCCCACCAGGTCGGACTCGTCGTGAGCCGCCTCACGGAAGGCGCCGAGCACCACGGCGGCCGTCTCCACCGCGGCCAGGCCTTTGCCCTGGACATCGCCCACGATCACGCGGATCCCGTGCGGGGAGGCCACCATCTCGTACAGGTCGCCCCCGATCCGCGCTTCCGCCACCGCCGAGGTGTACGACACCGCGGCCTGAAGCGGGCCCGCGGTCCGCGGCACCGGGCGCAGCAGCACCCGCTGCGCCACCTCCGCGATCGAGCGGACGCTGGCCAGCTCCGCTTCCCGCCGCGAGCGCGAAACCGCCGCGCCGATTCCGATGCCGGTCACCCCCGCCACCGACGCCATCGCGGTGAACCCACGGCGTTCCTCGAACAGTCCGTCGTACACGCCCAGCCCGATGCAGAGCAGCAGGGCCACCACGCCGATCAGCGCGGTGCGACGCCACCCGCCGATCAGGCCGGCGAACGCCGGCCCGAGCGACACCAACGGCAGAAACCCCACCCCCGGTCCGGCGACCACGTCCACCACCGTGACCACGGTCATGACCGCCGCCGGCATCCACGACAGCAGCGCACCTCCCGCCGCGGATCCGCGATCCGCCTCGGAACCCTCCGACGGGCCGACCGCACCCGACGGGGCGCCCCCCACTGTTTCCGACACAGGCAACCTCCCCGCCTTTAGACTATGCAAGAATTTCCGCCCTGCAGCACACCCTGCCCGACCCTTTACCCAACCGAAGCAGGGAACCGCCGTATCCGACCTCCGGAAGACCACCATGCCCGACCGACTACTGCGACCCCACCCCGACCCGCTGGATGGCAACGCTTCGCGGCACGGCTACCGATTCTCCTCTTCCGCTGCGGGCTCGGATGGATCTTCGGCCAGAGGCTGCTGCTGTTGCACCACACGGGCCGGGTCAGCGGGCTGGATCGCCGCGTGGTTCTCGAAGTGGTTCAGTACGACCCGGCGGACGGCCACTGGACCGTCGCTTCCGGGTTCGGGCCGCAGGCCGACTGGTACCGCAATCTTCGTCTGCGGCCGCAAGCCGTCATCGAGGTGGGCAGCCGGCACCACGCCGTCACCGCTCGCTTTCTCACCCCCGACGACGGCGCCGAGATCATGAGCCGGTACGCCCGTCGCCACCCCCGCATCGCCCGTTGCCTGTGCACATTCATGGGCCTGCCGTCGGACGGAACCGCCGACGCGTTCCGCGACGCCGGCAGGGCGATTCCCTTCGTACGGCTGGACGCCGCCCCCCGGCTCCCGGCTGCCCTGAGCCCCGCGTTCTGCAATGCTCACGGCCGGGCAAAAACTGTCCGGAGGTACTGGCGTTCCGATTTTGCACTATGCAAAACTTTCGCAGGGGGCCGAACCGGTGGCCGGGTCGCCCAGCGCCCAGGAGTGACCGGCACATCATCGCGGGTCGGGGGCGACCACCGGCCACCGGCGGCCCTACCCCGGCCAACGTGCACCCACCGAGTCTCGATGCGTGATTCAGAATCGTATGTCCCGAGCTCCGCCGTCTCCACCACCGGTGTGACGACGTAGCCGGCGACCGGCCTGATGCCACCGCCCGCGGACCGCACGACCACGACGCAGCATCGATCCAGCCCCTGCGGATGGCCGGACCGCGGGTTTAGCAGCACCGGACCGAGGCAACTCACGGGCGCGACCATTCGCACACTCCGCTCAGGAGACCCCATGACTAAAGTCGCTGACTACGTGCTGCAACGCCTCACCGAATGGGGCGTGAATCGGGTGTACGGCTATCCCGGAGACGGCATCAACGGGCTGCTCGGCGCCTTCGACCGTGCCGAGGGCAACCCGGAGTTCATTCAGACGCGCCACGAGGAGATGGCCGCGTTCATGGCATGCGCGCACGCCAAGTTCACCGGGGAGGTCGGCTGCTGCACCGCCACCTCGGGCCCCGGCGCCGTCCACCTGCTGAACGGGCTCTACGACGCCCGTCTGGACCACCAGCCGGTCGTCGCCGTGATCGGCCAGCAGAAGCGGCTCAGTCTGGGAGCCCACTACCAGCAGGAGGTGGACCTGGAACGGCTTTTCGCCGACGTGTCCGAGTTCTGCCAGATGGTCGTGCACCCGGGTCAGGCCCGGCACGTCATCGACCGCGCCTTCAAGACCGCTCTGACCACACGCGGCGTCGCCACTGTCATCATCCCGAACGACATCCAGGAGGAGGACGCACAGCCCTCGCCTCCCAAGATGCACGGATCGGTGTTCTCCAGCGTCGGCTGGAGCCGCCCCCGGGTCCTGCCCGACCCCGACGAGCTGCGCAAGGCCGCCGACGTCCTCAACGAGGGCGGCAAGGTGGCCATGCTGGTCGGCCAGGGTGCCGCCAAGGCCCAGGAAGAAGTCGTCGAGGTCGCGGAGCTGCTGGGCGCCGGCGTCGCCAAGGCCCTCCTCGGCCGGGAGGTCCTCCCCGACGACCTGCCGTTCGTGACCGGCCCGATCGGTCTGCTCGGCAGCAAGGCCAGCGACAACATGATCCAGAACTGCGACACCCTCTTCATGATCGGCAGCAGCTTTCCGTACTCCGAGTGGCTGCCCGACGAAGGCCAGGCCAAGGGGGTGGAGATCGACATCGACGGGCGGATGATCGGCATCCGCTACCCCATGGACGCGCATCTCGTCGGCGACGCCAAGGAGACGCTGCGCGCCTTGATCCCCCTCCTGCACCGCAAGGAGGACCGCAGCTGGCGGGAGAAGATCGAGAAGGACGTCCGCGAGTGGAACGACCTGTGCGACCGCTGGGCGAGCCAGCACTTCGAGGGGATCATCAACCCGCAGGCCGTCGCCGCCGAGCTGTCACCCCGGCTGCCGGACGACTGCATCCTCACCGCCGATTCCGGCTCCGGCACCAACTGGTGGGCACGTCACCTCAAGCTGCGCCGGGGCATGCGCGCGTCCCTGTCGGGGACGCTGGCCACGATGGGCCCGGGCACCCCGTACGCCATCGCGGCCCGCTTCGCCTACCCCGACCGGCCGGTGATCGCGTTCGTCGGCGACGGCGCGTTCCAGATGAACGGCATGAACGAGATGATCACCGTCAAGCGGTACCTGGACCGGCTGTCCGGGTCCGCACCGTTCATCTTCTGCGTCTTCAACAACCAGGACCTCAACCAGGTCACCTGGGAGCAACGCGCCATGGCCGGCGACCCCAAGTATCCGGCATCACAGGAGATCCCCGACATCCCGTATGCGGCCTACGCCCAGCTCATCGGCCTCAAGGGCGTCGTGTGCGACGACCCGCAGAAGGTCGGCGCCGCCTGGGACGAGGCGCTGGCCTCCGACACGCCGGTGGTCCTGGAATTCAAAGTCGACAACGAGATCGCACCCATCCCGCCGCACATCATGAAGAGCCAGGGCAAGAAGGCCGCCAAGGCAGCGCTACACGACCCTGAGAAGACCGGCATCGCCGCCAAGGGCGTACGACAGAAGATCACCGAGTACGCCGAACACCTCCCCGGACGGGGGGAGAAGTGAGCACCGCCCGCCCCCGTCCCGAGGTCGTCGTCGTCACGGGGGCGAGCGCCGGTGTCGGCCGGGCCACCGCCCGCGCTTTCGGGGCGCGCGGGGCCGCCGTGGCGCTGCTCGCCCGCGGCCAGGAAGGCCTGGAGCAGGCCGCCCATGATGTACGCACGGCCGGCGGGCAGGCGCTGCCCCTGGTCGTCGACGTCGCGGACCCCGAGGCAGTCGAGGCGGCCGCACAACAGGTGGAGGACCAGCTCGGCCCGATCGACGTATGGGTCAACGCCGCCTTCACCACCGTGTTCGCACCCGCCACAGAGATCAAGCCGGAGGAGCTGAGGCGGGCCACCGAGGTGACGTACTTCGGCTTCGTCCACGGCACCCAGGCGGCCCTGCGCCGCATGCTGCCGCGCGACCGGGGAACCATTGTGCAGGTGGGCTCGGCCCTGGCCTACCGCAGTGTGCCCCTGCAGGCCGTGTACTGCGGTGCGAAGGCCGCGATCCGGGGCTTCACCGACTCCCTGCGGTGCGAGCTTAGGCACGACGGCAGCCAGGTGCGGGTCACCACGGCGCACCTGCCCGGAGTGAACACTCCGCAGTTCGGCTGGGTGTTGACGCGGTTGCCCCGGCATCCGCGACCGGTCGCTCCGGTCTACCAGCCGGAGGTCGCCGCCCAAGGCATCCTGTACGCGGCCGACCATCCCCAACGCCGCGAGTACTGGATCGGCGGATCGACGGTGGCCACCCTGCTGGGGCAGAAGGTCGCCGCGGGCCTGCTGGATCGCTACCTCGCGCGGACCGGCTACGACTCCCAGCAGACAAAGGAACCTGTCGACCGCTCCCGTCCTGCCAACCTGTGGAAACCGGTCGACGACAGCCACGGCGCCGACCACGGCCCGCACGGCGCATTCGACGAGGAGGCGCACTCCCGGAGCCTGCAGCTGTGGGCCTCGCGGCACCGCCGGCCGCTCGCGCTCGGAGCCGCTGCCGGCGCAGCCGTAGGCGCCGCCCTCGTCGGGGGACTGCGCGCCGGAGTCCCTCAGCGCGGGAGGGTGGAGGCGTCGTTGAGGCGCACGGCGCACTCCAGCAGAAGCGCGTGGACGAAGGCCTGGGGAAGGTTGCCCCGCAGCTGACGCTGACGCACGTCGTACTCCTCCGCGAACAACCCGGACGGCCCGCAGGCCGCCCGGGTCCGTTCGAACCAGCGCAACGCGCCGGCACGGTCGCCAAGATGGTCCGTGGCCAGCGCCATGGTGAAACCGCACAGCAGGAAAGCCCCCTCGGCCTCCCCCAGCCGGGTTCCCGGGTGGATGAAGCGGTACAGGTACCCGTCCCGGGCGAGCTGTTCCTCAATGAAGCGGCGGGTGATCGCGTTGCTCGGATCGTCGGCGGGCGGAAAGCCCCGTGCCATGGGCATCAGCAGCGCGGCTTCCGGCCCGTCGTCGCCGACCGCCCGCCGCCACCGGCCGTCGGCACGCAGACAGCGCCGGCGGGTCTCGGCGAACACAGCCTCGGCGAGGCTGGTGCACCGCTGTGCCGTCCGCGTCGACAGCCGTTCGGCGATCCGTCGCAGACCGCAGACCACGCTCAGCCGCGACTGGGTCCACCACTGTTCTTCCAGCTCCCACAGTCCGGCATCGGGCTGCCGCCAGTTGCGCTCGACGGCGTCGACCGCGACCGTGACCGCCTGCTCCGCCTCGGCTGTGAGCCGGTCGTGCCGGGCGGCGGCGGCGAACAGCTGAAGGGCCTCGCCGTAAGCGTCGAGCTGGAACTGACCCGCCGCCTGGTTCCCGACGCGGTCGCTGCCTCCGGGATAGCCCGTGAAGGGAAGCCGCCTCTCCTCCGGCACCGGGCCGCCGTCGACGGTATAGGCAGGGCGCAGGCTCTCACCGTCGGTGAGAATACGGTCGGCGGTGAACCGGACGGCACTGTCGAGCAGGTCGTGCGGGCCGTGTGCGGCGACGGCGAGGCCCGCGTAGCTCTGGTCGCGAATCCAGGCGTAGCGGTAGTCGTAGCTGCGCCCGCTGTTGGCCCGTTCGGGCAGCGAGGTGGTGACGGCCGCGACCATGCCGCCCGAGGCACTCGTCAGGCCGCGCAGCACCGCATACGCATGCCGGGCGTCCCGCGGCGCGGCCAGCGCGGAGCAGTCGGGCACGGCGCGTCGCCAGGCCTGTTCCGTGTACGCCCACAGGCGTTCAGGATCCAGCTTCTGCGTCTGTACACCCTCAGCAAGCTCCAGGACGAGGTCGTGGTGTTCGCCCTCGCGGAGCCGGACATCCCCGCGAAGTCCGGACTGCGGGTCCCACGCGGCTTGGTGAGCACCGCTCAGTCGCAGGTGCAGCCCGCCGGCCTGTGCGGTCCACACGTCCCCCTGCAGCCGTGGGTCACGCACTCGCTCGGAGCCGAACCCGGGACGTGGGTCGAGCGTGATCCGCAGCCGTGCCTCGCCGTGCTCTACACGCATTCGGCGCAGGAGGACGAGACGGTCGGTGGTCGCCGGCATCGCCAGCGCGTCACGGCACTCGATCACCGAGTCGGCGGCCACCCAGCGGCTGACTCGGATCAGGGTGCCGTCCTCGTAGTAGCCGCCCCACACATGCCAGCGGTCATCCGGTTCAACGCCGAAGAATCCGCTGCCGCCGATCAGGGCGGAGAACACCGCGTCACTGTGCCAGCGCGGCGCACACAGCCAGACGATCCGTCCTTCCGGGTCGATCACGGCGCCCCGTTCGCCGTCGGCGAGAACGGCGTAGTCACGCAGCACCCACGGCGGACAGAGGTTCGCTGCTGTCCTTGCGTCGTCGTAAGTTCTCGCGTCCATGGCAGAGGGGAATTCCCCTCCCCCGTCGCCAGGAAACGATCTGACCGCTCAACGACCTGAACGAAGAGCCTCCCAGGTTTCACCAGGCGAGGGCACACCGCCCATACCGGGGCCGCGAGCGGACTACAGCAGCCCTCACCTGGCCGAGCGAGGACCACCGGGGAAGCCAGTGCGACGCAAGGGTGGCGAGCCAGCGCCGTCTGCCGCACCACGGCGGCCAGAGGACTGCGAGGGGGTCCCGGAGAGAGGCTGGCCCGGGCCGAGCGCGGACAGGCCGGGACCCGTGTGGCGCGGCTGTGTTCTACCGCGATCTCTGGCCCGACGGCCGTGAAGACGCCCGCTCCGCGAGCCCGATGCGCGCCGCAGTGCGCCATGGTGCGCCGTCGACCACGATGACGGCCCTCACCACGGCGTCAAGGAAATCGGGACGACTCTCCGGACTCGCTCGCCGCATGGCCCTCTCGGCGACGGTTCCGCAAGCGGCCCGGAAGCCGCCAACGGCACCTTGGCGACTCTTGGGCAAGAGGCCGGTCCTCATTGCCGCCGTTGCGTCAGTGCGGCTGCCGCCGTCAGTACCGGCGCGATCGCCAGCACCAGAGCCAGACCGACGAGCAGGCCGTACAGCGGCGGCCCGGGCCGACAGATGCCGGAAGTGATCAGAAGGGCCGTCGCGGCGGCCGGAGGGTGGTGGGCGTTGCACAGGTGGAGCAGAAACAGAGTGACGCCCACCGCCAGGGCCTGGGCCCCGATCTGCGGGAAGGTGTCGTGATGCTGTTCCGCGACGGAAGGGTGGCTCCAGAGCCCGAAGGCGGCCAGACAGCCAAGGCCCACCGCGACGGCGAGGACGTGTCCGGTCACCGCGCTGCGTGCTCGCGCACTCACCGATTCCGGATGCGCCAGCAACAAATACGCCGTCGGCCCCAAGGTGGTGGTCAGCGCGGTCCAGCCGATAAGGCGGCCGATCGCACCGACGCCGGCGAGCAGCACAGCGGAGAGCAGGAAAAGGCGCAGGCCGCGCACCACCTTCTGGCGCACGCCCGGGCTGCCGTCCGGCACGGAACCGCCAGGCCCTGCGGCAGCGCGCGAGGGAAAGTCACCGATCCTCACCATGGCCTCCTGGAAGTCGGACTGCCTGTGTAGTCGCGCGGTGGTCGCGTCGATGGGCACGACCGTGTGCCCCGCCTGCGGGCGCAAGGTGAGGCCGGCAGCCGGTAGCCGCCCCGAGACCGCCAGCAGGCCGGAGGAGCGAGCACGACCACGGGGCGGTGATCACGCCGAGGCGGACTCCTCAGCCCGCGCCGTAGGCGATGGTCGACAGCAGGGCGTTCGCTGCCTGCCGACTGTCCAACCGCGTATGCTGCACGACCACTGGCACGTCGCTCACCAGCACCGACGCGTAGTCCGCGCCGACCGGAACCGACCCGTCGTCCGCGAGTTCGTTGAACCGCTGGTGCAGAGTGCGGCGAGCAGGCACCGTGACCCGGTGGGGGCCGGAAGGCTCCCGGTCGGGGAAGAAGAGTGTGATCATCACGTGGGCATCCTCGTCGCCGGTGTTCAGGATGCAAGCGGTCTCATGGCTGGCCATCGACTCGGGGCCGGTACTCGACTCAGGAATGAATCCCTCGGCGATCGCCCACACACGCTGCCCGATGTGTTCCATCGTGTCTCCTCGACCAGAAAGCGTTCGGGATGACTGAGTCACCGACCCGCTCAGCCGTGAAACGGCGCGGCAGGGGCCAGCGGTGTGCCGCCGCGCCGAGGACACCGCCCAACCGACCGCCCGTGTCCACGTGACCGCATTCCGGCGACGTCGGCGGTCCAGCCAGGAACCGTGCATCACCGGCCCGGCTGAGCCCTCCTGTCGGCCTGAGGGCTGCTCAAGGGCATCCCTCGCGGCCGTCCTCATCATCCACCACGGCCACGTCGCCTCATGCCCTCCGCCGGTGCGCTCGTCCCGATCGAGACCGCCGCCGTACCGCTACGCGTCTCCCGGCGGCGCTCCCCCTGCGGACGGATTCCTCGGTGATCCAGCACCAGGCGATGCCCACCGTCACGAGGCCGACCGGGAAGGAAAGCCTCGCCCAGGCCGGTGCGACGTGACCGGCCTGCCGCGCCTCTACTCGGTCGGCTCCTCTTCGGCCTGCTGTGCCTCACCGGGGTCGGCCGTCACGGCCGCGACCTGACGGCGGGCCTCTTCCGTCAGGGGCAGGTCGACCCTCTGGGCGTGGTACCACCGGCTCAGACCCCGCCTGAGATAGCGCCCGACGGGCATGTACCAACGGCCCGGCTTGCGCAGGGGAGCCGGAACGTCCCTGACGGCCATGGGAATGCTCTTTTCCTGCGACAGCGGCCTGTGCGCCCGCTCGTAGCCGCCGTCGGCCCCCAGCCGCACGACCGCTGTCGGTTCGCCACGTTGGAGCCGTGTCCGGTCCCGAGCCTGCAGACCAAGGCAGAGACGCTTGGTGAGCCGGTAGGCGAGAAGAGGCAACACGACGATCCCGATCCGCAGCACCCAGGTGTACACCTCGAAGGGGACGTCGAACACCCAGGCCAGAACATCCTGCCCGCCGGCCATCAGCAGCACACCGTAGAAGGTGATCCCGGCGACGCCCAGGCCGGTGCGGGTGGGCTGGTTGCGCGGCCGGTCGCACAGGTGGTACTCCTTGCCGCCGCCGGTCACCCAGCGCTCGAAGAAGGGGTACAGGTAGAGCACCGCGAAGAGGACGACAGGCACCATCACGCCGGGAATGAAGACGTCCCAGACCACGGTGTGCCCCAGGAAGTTCGTCTCCCCTCTCGGCATCAGCCGCAGGGAGCCCTCCAGGAAGCCGATGTACCAGTCGGGCTGCGAGTCGATGGACGCCTGGTCCGCCCGGTAGGGCCCGAAGTCCCAGATCGGGTTGATTTGCATCAGGGCCGACAGCACGGCGATCAGCCCGAACAGCATGAAGAACAGCCCCACGGACTTCGTCGTGTACTGCGGGTAGAGGGGCTTGCCGATCACGTTCTGGTTGGTGCGGCCCGGCTTGGCCCACTGCGTGTGCTTCAGGTAGACGACCAGTCCCACGTGAACGCTGATCAGCGCGACGAGCAGGCCGGGAATCAGCAGAATGTGCGCCGCGTACATCCGCGGAATGATCTCGTGGCCCGGATACTGCCCGCCGAAGACGAAGAAGGCCAGATACGTGCCCACGATCGGGAGGGAGAGCACGATGCCCTCCGCGGTGCGCAGTCCGGTGCCGGACAGCAGGTCGTCCGGGAGGGAGTAACCGCAGAAGCCCTCCAGCAGCGACAGCCAAAAGAGGGTCACACCGATCGTCCAGTTGAACTCGCGCGGCCGGCGGAAGGCGCCGGTGAAGAAGATCCGCAGCATGTGCAGGCCGATCGCAGCGATGAAGACGAGCGCCGCCCAGTGGTGCATCTGCCGCATCAGCAGACCGCCGCGCACATCGAAGGTGATGTGCAGGGTGGAGGAGTAGGCCTCGGAGGCCGGTACGCCGAGCAGCGGCGCGTAGGAGCCGCTGTAGGGGCGTTCCGTCATGTCAGGGTGGAAGAAGAAGGTCAGGAACGTCCCGGTCAGTACGAGGATGACGAAGCTGTAAAGCGCGATCTCACCCAGCAGGAAGGACCAGTGATCGGGGAAGGCCTTGCGCAGCAGCGTCTTCGCCGCCTCCGACAGGGGCATCCGCCGATCGACGGCGGTGACGAAGCGCTCGCCGCGGGTCGGCCTCGGCTCGGGATGCAGCAGCTTCCGCAGAAGTGACAAGAAGGGTTCACCTCCGGATGACCCGCACACGGGCCGAGCCCGCCGTTGAGAGACCGAAACCGGGTGGTCACGGCCGCCGACGGGGTCCCCAGGTCGCTGACCCTCGAAACGGCGCCCGCGCAACGCGCACGCCGGTGGCCATGGAGCCGCCAGGACAAACACGACTTCGAAACACCGCTCAGCCATCCGGCACGCTAGAAGAGGGGAATTCCTGTCCGGCGGAGTGACGTTTGCATAGCGCAATAGAAAGAGGGGACCCATCACTGCGCCCGGAACAGCCAGTCCAGCGCAGAGGCTCACATGATCCCCCTGACCGCCCCGTCACCCACGGAGAGGGCCGCCGGCGACGGCCCGCTGTCCTCACAGCGGATCGACCAGCTCGTGACGCGTGTCCACAGGCAGGCTGCCGGCAGAGGACGGGAGGCCGCCCGCGCGGAGGCCGTCCGCACACTGCTCCCCGTGGCACGCCGGATCGCCGGCAAGTTCCGCAACATCGGCGGCGCGGAACAGGACGACCTGGTCCAGGTGGCCTGCGTGGGCCTGGTCAAGGCCATCGACGGCTACGACCCCGACCAGGGCCACGCCTTCCTGTCGTACGCGGTGCCCACGATCACCGGAGAGCTCAAGCGCCACGTGCGGGACAGGCTCGGGCTGGTGCGCCTGCCGCGGGCTGTGCAGCAGGCCAGACAGCAGGTGCGTCGGGCACAGCGAGAACTCGAACAGGCCAACGGCGGACGTATGCCCACCCGGGCGGAGATCGTCCAGGCGTGCGGTCTGTCCGAGCACGCGGTGGACGAGGCGATGCGCTCTCAGCACGCGGTACAACCGCGCTCCCTGGACGCGCCCTGGGAGGGCGCGGAACGGCCGATGGCCGCGTTCGGCGACGTGCTCGGCGAGGACGATCCCGCCCTCGACGTCGCCGCCTTGCGGGCGGAACTCTTCAAAGCCCTGCGCCAGTTCCCCGAACGCGAGCGGCGGATTCTCCTTCTCCGCTTCTACCACGACCAGACGCAGCAGCAGATTGCCGCTGCGGTCGGCGTCTCACAAATGCAGGTGTCACGGCTGCTCACGCGATGCCTGGCACGGTTGAAGGAGTTGCTCGGGCACCTCGATCCGGCAAGCACCACCCCGGACCCCGATGCCGAGGACGCCAAGGACACCGCGCGGGAACTCTCCCCGGCGCACAGCGGCCCGCTGAACCGGCCCGAAGTGCTCCCCGCCGAAACCCGTGCCGCGGCAAGGACAACCCCGCCCGCCCGCCACCGGCCATCGTCGGGAGCGCGCCCCCGCAGCGCCGCGGCGCACCGCCCGCCCGCCGTTTACGCACGACCGTCACAGGTCACTCCCTGCCGGTGGCACAAGTGCGCATCCGAGGGAGCACGTCATGACGTTGGTGGCCGACTATGTACTGCAACGCCTGCAGGAATGGGGAATCGAGCGGGTCTACGGCTATCCGGGGGACGGGATCAACGGCCTGCTGGGTGCCTTCGACCGGGCCAAGGGAGAACCGGAGCTGATCCAGACGCGGCACGAGGAGATGGCCGCGTTCATGGCATGCGCCCATGCGAAGTTCACCGGGGAGGTGGGCTGCTGCACGGCCACCTCCGGTCCCGGCGCCGTGCATCTACTCAACGGGCTCTACGACGCCAAACTGGACCACCAGCCGGTGGTGGCCGTGGTCGGCCAGCAAAAACGACTCTCCCTCGGTGCGCACTACCAGCAGGAGATCCCGCTGGCGCAGCTGTTCGCCGACGTCTCCGAGTTCTGCCAGATGATCGTCCACCCCGGGCAGGCCCGGCATGTGATCGACCGGGCCTTCAAGACGGCGCTCACCATGCGCACGGTGGCGACGATCATCATTCCGGAGGACATCCAGGAGGAGGACGCCCAGCCCTCGCCTCCCAAGATGCACGGCTCGGTGTTCTCCAGCGTCGGCTGGAGCCGTCCCCGTCTGCTGCCCGATCCCAGCGAGCTGCGCAAGGCCGCGGACGTCCTGAACGCCGGAAACAGGGTCGCCATGATCATCGGGCAGGGTGCCGCGCACGCCGAGAGCGAGGTCGTGGAGGCGGCGGAACTACTGGGCGCCGGGGTCGCCAAGGCGCTGCTCGGCCGCGAAGTCCTCCCCGACGACCTGCCGTTCGTGACCGGCCCGATCGGTCTGCTCGGCAGCAAGGCCAGCGACAACATGATCCAGAACTGCGACACCCTGCTGATGGTCGGCACCAGCTTCCCCTACGCGGAGTGGCTGCCGGACGAGGGCCAGGCCCGCGGCGTGGAGATCGACATCGACGGCCGGATGATCGGCATCCGCTATCCCATGGACGCCCATCTCGTCGGCGACTCCAAGGAGACGCTGAAGGCCCTGCTACCCTTGCTGGAACACAAGCAGGACCGCGCCTGGCGCGAGCAGATCGAGCAGGACGTACGGGAGTGGGACGCGATCTGCCGCAAGCGGGCCGGTCAGCACTTCGGGCGTACCATCAATCCGCAGGCCGTCGCCGCCGAGCTGTCACCCCGGCTGCCGGACGACTGCATCCTCACCGCCGACTCCGGCTCCGGCACCAACTGGTGGGCACGTCACCTCAAGCTGCGCCGGGGCATGCGCGCGTCCCTGTCGGGGACGCTGGCCACGATGGGCCCGGGCACCCCGTACGCCATCGCGGCCCGCTTCGCCCATCCCGACCGGCCGGTGATCGCGTTCGTCGGCGACGGCGCGTTCCAGATGAACGGCATGGCCGAGATGATCACCGTCAAGCGGTACCTGGACCGGCTGTCCGGGTCCGCACCGTTCATCTTCTGCGTCTTCAACAACCAGGACCTCAACCAGGTCACCTGGGAACAGCGCGCCATGGTCGGCGATCCGAAGTTCCCGGGCTCGCAGTACATCCCCGACGTGCCCTACGCCAAGTACGCCGAGCTGCTGGGCCTGAAGGGCATCTACTGCGACAAGCCGAAGAAGGTCGGCAAGGCGTGGGACGAGGCACTCGCCTCGGACGTACCCGTGGTCCTGGAATTCAAGGTCGACCAGGAGATCGCGCCCATCCCGCCGCACATCATGCTGGCCCAGGGCAAGAAGGCCGCCAAGGCCGCCGTGCGCGACCCGGAGCGCGTGGGCATCGCCGCCAAGGGGGCACGGCAGAAGCTCACCGAGGTGACCGAACGCATGCCGGGACGGCACCGGTGAGCGGCACGGCACCGAACCTGGACGCGTACCGGATCGACTCCGTCGACGTCCACGCCTTCGAAGTGCCGACCGACGGTCCCGACGGCAAGGAACAGGACGGGACCCTGGAGTGGGACTCCACCACCATGGTCCTGGTCCGTGTGCACGCCGGCGGCCGCACCGGCATCGGCTACACC
The DNA here is from genome assembly GCF_054850255.1 of Streptomyces sp. 7R007. NCBI lineage: Bacteria > Bacillati > Actinomycetota > Actinomycetes > Kitasatosporales > Streptomycetaceae > Streptomyces > Streptomyces sp. 7R007. The sequence goes on from NZ_JBTWMV010000062.1 coordinate 17,085, forward strand.
TACGGAGACGTGTCGGTCGCCTCCTTCATCGAGTCCAAACTCACGCCACTGCTTCACGGCGGGTACGCCACCTCGCCCCCGGCCCTGTGGCATCTCATGGGCCGGCAGATCCGTAACGCCGGCCGGCCCGGCGTCGGCGCCATGGCCGTCTCCGCCGTCGACGTGGCCCTGTGGGACCTCAAGGCCCGCCTGCTGGACCTGCCCCTGATCCACCTCCTGCCCTCCTACCACGACCGGGTTCCGGTGTACGGCAGCGGCGGCTTCACCAACTACCCCCTCGACCGCCTCACCGACCAGCTGACCGGCTGGGTCGAGCAGGGCATCCCGCGCGTCAAGCTCAAGACCTCCCGCGAGCCCGAACGCGATCCGCAACGCCTCGCGGCCGTCCGCAAGGCCGTCGGCGACCAGCTGGAGATCCTCACCGACGCCAATGGGGCACTGGGCCGCAAGCAGGCCTTGTACTGGGCCCGCCGGTTCCACGAGGAGTGGGACGTGCGCTGGCTGGAGGAACCCGTCAGCTCAGCCGACCTGGAGGGTCTGCGCATGCTCGTCGAACAGGGTCCCGCGCGTCTGGAGATCGCCGCCGGCGAGTACGCCTACACCACCCAGGACTTCACCAACCTGGTCGCCGGCCCCTCCGTGGACTGCCTCCAGGCCGACGTCACCCGCTGCGGAGGCATCACCGGCGTGCTGGAGACGGCCGGCCTGGCGACGGCCCACCACCTGGACCTGTCCGCCCACTGCGCGCCCGCGGTCTCGGCCCACGCCTTCTGCGCCGTGCGCCGGCTGCGGCACCTGGAGTACTTCCACGACCACGTGCGCCTTGAGCACCTGCTCTTCGACGGCACCCTGTCCCCCGACGGCGGCGCCCTGCGCCCCGACCCCGGCCGACCCGGCCTCGGCCTGGAAGTCAAGTGGTCCGACGCCGAACGCTATCGGGTGTACGGAAACCGGACCCTCTGACCAGGCCCGCAAAGGAGAGTTCACCCTGATGGCGAAGTCCACCCGCCGCACCACACGCGACATCCCGGCCAAGACCCACCCCGAGATCCCCGGAGCGCCACGCGCCCGTCAAACGCTCGAGGTGGGCAAACTGGAGCAGGCACTGCGCAAGGCGGTCAAGGGCGAAGTGCGCTTCGACACCGCCTCACTGGGCCTGTACGCCCAGGACGCCTCCAACTTCCGCCAGGTACCGATCGGGGTCGTGGTCCCGCGCACCCTCGACGACGTCGTCGCCGTCCACCGGATCTGTCACCGCTTCGGCGCGCCCATCCTCAACCGGGGCGGCGGGACCAGCCTGTCCGGCGAGACGGTCAACGAAGCCGTGGTGATCGACCACTCGAAGTACCTCACCCGCATCGGGAAGATCGACGCCCGCCGCCGACTGGTCACCTGCGAACCCGGGGTCATCAACGAGGAACTGAACCGGCACACCGGTGAGCACAACCTGGTCTTCGGCCCCGACCCCTCATCGCACTCCCGCTGCGTCATCGGCGGCAACATCGGCAACAACTCCTGCGGCATCCACTCGGTGCAGTCGCAGCTGTACGGTCCCGGCCCGCGCACCAGCGACAACGTGCACGCCTTGGAGGTCGTCACCTATGACGGCGAGCGCTTCTGGGTCGGCGTGAACGAGGAAGACCAGCTGGAGGCCATCATCGCCGCCGGCGGCCGCAAGGGCGAGATCTACGCGGCGCTGCGGGACCTGCGCGACAAGTACGCCGACGCCATCCGGGCAGGATTCCGTTCCGCCGAGGAGGTCCCGCGCCGGGTCTCCGGTTACAACCTCGACGAGCTTCTGCCCGAGCGCGGCTTCAACGTCGCCCGGGCCCTGGTCGGCACCGAGAGCACGTGCGCCACCGCCCTGCAGGCCGTCCTCATGCTCACCCCGGCGATGCTCCAGCGCACGACCGTGGTCGTGGAGTACGACGACCTCGGGGACGCGGCCGAGCACTGCGAGGAGATCATCGAGCGCTTCAAGCCGATCGGCCTGGAGGGACTCGACGACGAACTCATCCGTGACCAGCAACTGCAGAACATGAACGCGGAGGACCTCAAGGAGCTGCCGCGACTGGGCGGATCGGCCTGGCTGCTGGTGCAGTTCGGCGCGGACAGCGCCGAGGTGTCCCTCGCACAGGCGCAGCGCCTGGTCCGGTGGCTCACCGACGACAAGGGCTACGGCCGAGACCGTATCCGCATCGCCAAGAGCAAGCAGGCGGGCGGCACCAGCGGCGACCTGTGGGCGATCCGGGAAAGCGGCCTCGGCTCGACCGCGTTCCCACCCGACGGCAAGGACCACTGGCCCGGCTGGGAGGACTCCGCCGTCCCCCCGTCCCAGACCGGCGCATACGTGCGTGCCCTGCGCAAGGTGATGGACAAACACGGCCTCTCCGGCGCCATGTACGGCCATTTCGGGCAGGGCTGCATCCACTGCCGCATCAGCTTCGACCTGCGTACCGCACAAGGGATCGCCACCTACCGGGCGTTCATGGAGGAGGCCGCCGATCTCTGCGTCGGCATGGGCGGCTCGGTCTCGGGCGAACACGGCGACGGGCAGCAGCGCGGCGAGCTGCTGGAGCGGCAGTTCGGCCCTGAACTGGTGACGGCGATGCGGGAGTTCAAGGCGATCTGGGACCCGCAGTGGAAGATGAGCCCGGGCAAGGTCGTCGACCCCTACCGGATGGACGAAAACCTCAAGCTGGGCACCGACTACAACCCGCCCCGGCAGCCGGTGAAGTTCGCCTACGAGGAGGACGGCGGGGACTTCGCGCACGCCGCGCTGCGCTGCGTCGGCATCGGAAAGTGCCGGGTGCCGCAGGCGGAGACGACGATGTGCCCCAGCTACCAGGTCACCCGCGAGGAGAAGCACACCACCCGCGGCCGGGCCCGGCTGCTGTACGAGATGCTCAAGGGCGACGTGATCACGGACGGCTGGCAATCCGAGGAGGTCTACGACGCCCTCGACCTGTGCCTGGCCTGCAAGGGCTGCACCAACGACTGCCCCGTCAACGTCGACATGCCCACCTACAAGGCCGAGTTCCTCTACCACCACTTCAAGTCGCCGAACCGCCGCCGCCCGCGCCACGCCTACGCGTTCGGTTTCATCGACCAGGCGGCGAGGATCGCCTCCCACATCCCCGAACTCGCCAACCTCGCCACCCACACGCCCGGACTCGCCCGGCTCGCCAAACTGGCAGCGGGCATCGACCGGCGCCGCCCGCTGCCACGCTTCGCACCGATGACGCTCCAGGAGTGGTTCACGCGGCGCGGCGGCACCGCCAACCCGGCGGGCCGGCCGGTCGTGCTCTTCCCGGACACCTTCAACAACTACTTCCACACCAACGTCGGTGTGGCCTGCGTCGAGGCGATCGAGGCCGCCGGCTGGCAGGTGGTCATGCCCGAACGGCACATCTGCTGCGGGCGACCACTGTACGACTACGGCTTCCTCGACACCGCCGAACGCTACCTCCACCGCGTTCTGGACACCCTCCGCCCCCATCTGCGGGCCGGCACGCCCATCGTCGGCATGGAACCCAGCTGCCTGGCCGTCTTCAAGGACGAGTTGCCCAAGCTGCTGCCGCACGACGACGACGCCAAGCGGCTCACCAAGAACGCCTACCACTTCCCGGAGTTCTTCCAGACCTTCGACATCGACCCGCCCAAGCTCGACGGCTCCGCCCTGCTGTGGGGCCACTGCCACCACCGTGCCACCGGCGGCATGAACCCCGAACAGGAACTGCTGGAGAAGATGGGCCTCGAAGTGCAGAACCTGCAAGGAGGCTGCTGCGGTCTGGCCGGGTCCTGGGGCTTCGAGTCCGGCAAGTACCGCATCTCCATGGACTGCGGCGAGCAGGCCCTCCTGCCCGCCGTCCGCGACGCCGACCCCGACCGTCTGGTGGTCGCCGACGGATTCTCCTGCAAGACGCAGATCAAGGACGCCGGCACGGGACGGCACGCCCTGCATGTGGCCGAGGTGATGAAACTGGCCCGGGACAAGGGCAAGGACGCGGTGACGCGGCTGCCGGAACGCAGCAGCGTGTCCTCGCCCAAGCCTCCGCTGGGCAGGCGGGTGGTCCGGATCTCGGCCGCCACAGCGCTGGGCGCGGCACTCGCCGCGGCCGGTCTCCGCACCGTCCGCCGGTGAGGGCCGCCGCGCCCGCCGGGCAGTGTCCTCGTCGGCGCGGGCGGGCGGGCGCGGCGCCCATCACCCAGGATCAGGCCGTGACCCCCCTGAGCGCGGCTTCCAGCGCCGCGGACCGGTCGGCGTACCCCGTGATGCAGGTGACCAGGCCGTCGGTGACGTCGAAGACGTGGTACACGACGTTCGCCGGGTCGGCGGGCGGCACGGCTCCGTGGATGCGCAGGCCCAGGACGACGGCCGCCGGATAGGTGAAGGTCTCCTCGACGTCGGCCCATAGCCCCAGAGCATGCAGGCGGGCACAGCGGCTGAGGACATGGGAGCGGGTGTGACAGCCGCCGCCTTTCGGGTCCCGGAGACTCCAGCGCACATACGGGTGCAGGACGTCGCCGAGGGCCCGGCAGTCGGCGGAGGCGAGGGCCGCACGCAGGCGGGCGCTGACGAAGCCCGGGCCGGGCCGGGAACTGAAGGACATCGGTACCTCTCCACTGCGCGGGGCGGTCGGTGCCGGCCCGTTCTCCTGCCTGCGGGCCGGCACCACTCAGCGGCGACACCCGCTGCTCATGCTCGACTACGTAGGCACTGCGGCCAGTTGCCGCAGCGCCGGCCGCTGCTTGCCGGTCAGAACGGTGCCGGCGAGGCGACGGGCGCCCGGCAGTCCGACGAAGCGCAGGGCGGTGCGCCGGATGGCCAGCTGCCGTTCCGACTCGGGGACGAACCAGCGAGCCGTTCTGCGGGCGGCTCGCTGCCGGTCCCGTACGACCGGCCGCCACAGGCGCTCATAGCCGTGCAGCGCGTCCTCGACGCGGCGCGCGGAGGCGAGTTGGTCGGCCAGGACATAGGCACCGGCGAGGGCCATGGAGGCCCCCTGCCCTGCAAGCAGGGACACCGCCTGGCAGGCGTCGCCGAGCAAGACCACCCGGCCGCGGCTCCAGGAGGGGACCTCGGTCTGGGCAACCTGGTCGTAGTAGACGCTCGAGGACGGGGGGCAGCCGGCCAGCGCGCGGGGTACGAGCCAGCCGAGGGAGCCGTAGGCGCGGTACAGCGCGGCCCGCGCGTCGTCCGGGCGGCGGGGATCGGCGCTGCGGTGGACGGCGAAGGCGGCGACCTTGCCGTTACGCAGGGCATACAGGCCCATCTGCCGGTCGACGCTGTCGGTGAGACAGAACCGGCCGCCGACCTCCTCGTGTACGTGGGGGTCGTCGAAGGTGAACGCGGCAGTGTGGAAGCCGAGGTAGCGCACGTACCGCTGCTCCTCGCCGAAGACCATGGACCGTACGGTGGAGTGCAGACCGTCGGCTCCGACGAGGAGGTCGGCGTCGAGGGTGCTGCCGTCGGTGAGGGTGAGGCGGATGCCATAGGCGCTCGGGTCGATCCGCGCCGGGCCGACACCGAAGCGCAGGCCCACGGCGAAGGACAGCCGTTCCCGCAGGGCGAGTTCGAGATCGGGCCGCATGATGCTCAGCAGGCGACCGTCGAGGGAGCGGGTGAGGCGGTCGTAGCTCAGCCGGGCACGGCACTGCCCCGCATCGTCGACGAAGGCGGCCTCCGAGACCGGATAGCTCACTTCCTCCAGCCAGGGCAGCACGCCCATGGCCTCGGCCGCGTCGTACCCCGGACCGAAAAAGTCGATCATGTATCCCTCGGTGCGGGGGCACGGCGCCTTCTCCACGATCTCGACGTCCCAGCCGAGCACGTTGTGCAGACGGCCGGCCAGCGCCAGCCCCGCGATACCGGCTCCGCAGATCACTGCCTTCATCGGTATCCTCCGCCGCCTTTCCTACCGCTCCCGAGCACCCCCTACACTTTTGCGCTATGCAAAACTCGCCTGTCAAGGCGACTTCGCTCACCCGGGCCGCCGGTCGGGAATCTTGACGCCCCCCTAACACCTCACCGACCGTCCTTGACGTAGCGTTGACGCCGGTGTGCCGGGAAGACGGGTCGGCGAAGTGTCCCCCATGAACTGTGCGACGAAGGGCTTCGTGTGACCCCCTCCCAATCGGCGGCTACCACCACCATCCCGGTGCCTGGCCACGCACCGCGCCGTTCCGTTCTCTTCTTCGCGTTCGCCTTCGCGGTGATCGCCGATCCGGTCTCCTCGGTGGCCTACGCGATCGAGGCTGCGCTGCGCGCCCTGCACGGCGACCTGGCACTGCTGCTGCCGACGATGAGCCTGGTGATCGGTCTCGTCGTGGTGGTCACCGCCAACTACTGGCAGCTGGTGCGCCGTTTCCCCAAGGGCGGCGGTGCCGCAGCCGCAGCGGCCCGCGCGTTCGGGCCACGCTGGACGTTCCTACCCATCGGCGCGCTGGTCGTCGACTTCGTGCTGACCATCGGTATCTCGATCGCAGCTGCCGCCAGTGCGGTCATCGCCCTGTTCCCGGGGCTGGCCGCATGGCGCATTCCGCTGGCACTGCTGCTGCTCGTGGTGGTGGCCGGACTCACCTGGTTCGGGCACGGCGGCCGGCTGCTGTTCGCCGTCATGACCGTGGCGTTCGTCGTCATCTCCGTCGCCGTGCTCGTCCTGGGCTTCACCTCGCCGCACACCACCGGCCACGCGGCCGCCACCACCGACCCCGGCCACTCGGCGATGCTCGCCGTCGTGCTCGCCTTCCCCGTCGCCATGGCCCTGGCCACCGGCATCGAGGCCCCCTCCACCGCGATCGCCCAGCTCGGTCAGCTCGACGACACCCACCGCCGCCGTTTCGGCCGCGGCACCCTGGCCCTCCTGCTCGTCATCGTCGGCGGGCTCACCCTCGCCCTGACCGCGCTGGCCGTCCGCCTGCACATCGGCATCCCCGACACCGACTCCACCCAGATCGCCGACATCGCGCACGCCGCCGCCGGACCCGGCTGGCTCTACGGCGCCTTCCAGCTGACCAGTTCGCTGCTCCTGCTCGCCGCCGCCAGCTCCTCCTTCCAGGCTGGCCCCGGGCTGCTCAAAGCCCTCTCCGGCACTCCGCAGCAGCCCGGGGTGCTGCCCCCGGTGCTGGGCCGCACCAACCGGCACCACACCCCGTACTGGTCGGTCGTGGTCTACCTGGCCGCCGCCGCGCTGATCATCGTGGCCGCCGCCGGGCAGGAGCAGGAACTCGTCCTGTTCTACGCCGTTGCCGTGTTCGTCAGCTTCCTCACCGGCCTGCTCGCCATGACCCGCTTCGCCCGCCAGGAGAACAAGTCGGCCCTGGCCTGGATCAACGCCGTGGCCGCGGCAGCCGTCGCCTTCACCCTCGTAGTCAACCTGCTGCGCGGCTGGCCCATGCTGTCCCTGCTGGCGACCCTGCTCATCGCGGCAGGCCTGTACACGCGCTGGGCACGGGCCGGACGCCCCACCGGCATCGAGGACGTCGAGGCCCAGGCGGAAGCGGGCTGAGACCCGCCTACCCGCCCCCTCCTGCCGCGCCAGTCAGCGGCTCGACGTCCCGCGCGGCCCGATCAGTGCCGCTGCCCGACGGCCTTGGCAACGGCGCCCCGGCGTCTCCTCGGACGGGCGCGGCGGGCTTTCAGTTCCATCCGGCGGGCGGCCCGGTGCGGTGCCGCCCGGCTGCACTCGACAGTGCGAGACCGTCCCCCCGACGCTCGGAGTGGACCCCGTTACCGGCACCCTTGACTCGCTTTGCATAATGCAAAGATAGGCAGGGGTAGGCGATGAACGCCATACCGGCAACGACGGACGGGAAGCACGTGCCCAGCAGCGCAACACCGAATGGACTCACAGCCACGCACAAGATCACGAGCCTGCGCACCGCCCCATGGGCTCTGATGACTCTGGCGGTCGCGGTCGGCGCCGGAGCCGGGGCCGGTTCGATCATCTTCCGCTGGTGCATCAAAACGTTCACCCGCCTGCTGTCCGGGCACGCCGACTACTCCGCCTCCCCCGGCGCGAGCAATCCGCACGTACCTTGGCTAGGCCCGTACTTCGTGCTCCTCGCTCCGGTCATCGGCGGCCTGCTGTACGGGCCGCTGGTGAACCGGTTCGCCAAGGAAGCCCGCGGCCATGGGGTGCCCGAGGTGATGCTCGCCGTCGCCCAGCGCGGCGGACGCATCAGCCCCAAGGTCGCCATCGTCAAGACACTCGCCTCCGCCCTGTGTATCGGCTCAGGCGGCTCCGTCGGCCGCGAGGGCCCGATCGTGCAGATCGGCTCGGCACTCGGCTCCACCGTCGGCCGGATGACAAAGGTCACCGAAGGCCGCATGAAACTGCTCGTCGCATGCGGCGCGGCAGGCGGCATCGCGGCCACCTTCAACGCCCCGCTGGCCGGCGTGTTCTTCGCCATGGAACTCATCCTGGGCACCTTCAGCGCCGAAGCCTTCGGCGCCACCGTGCTGGCCAGCGTCACCGCGAGCATCATCGGACGCGCCGCCTTCGGCAACACACCCTTTTTGAACCTGCCCGACTTCCACGTCGCCCACCTCAGCCAGTACGGCCTGTTCGCGGCGCTCGGCATCGGTGCCGCGGCCGTCGGCGTGGGCTTCTCCCGGTTCCTCTACCTGATCGAGGACGCCTGCGACTGGCTGTGGCGCGGCCCGGAATGGCTGCGCCCCGCGGTTGGCGGACTGCTACTCGGCGGCCTGCTGCTGACACTGCCACAGATGTACGGAGTGGGCTACCCGGTGCTTCAGAAAGCGACCGAGGGTGGCTACGCGGTGGGCTTCCTACTCCTTCTGCTGCTCGGCAAGATGCTCGCGACCAGCCTGAGCATCGGCATCGGTGGCTCGGGCGGGGTCTTCGCGCCCAGCCTGTTCATCGGGGCAATGCTGGGCTCGGCTTACGGCATCGGCGTCCGGCACCTGATGCCCCACTCTGCGGGCGCGGTGGGCGCCTACGCCCTGGTCGGCATGGGTGCCGTCTTCGCCGGCGCCGCCCGGGCGCCGATCACCGCCGTGGTGATCCTCTTCGAGCTCACCGGCGAGTACTCGATCATCCTGCCCCTGATGCTCGCCATCGTGCTGGCCACCGCCACCAGCCGTCTGCTCTCGCGCGACACCATCTACACCCTCAAGCTGCGCCGCCGCGGCATCGACCTCGAAGGCCCGGCACCCGGCGCGCAGATCGGCGCTCAGCACGTCGGCGCCGTCATGGAAGCCCTACCCTCCCCCCTGGCCGCGTCCACGCGCCTTGCCGACGCCGCCGACCTGCTGAGTCTGTCAGGGCACGGCGCGCTCCCGGTGGTCGGCGACAGCGGAGACTACGCCGGTGTCGTCACCGCGCAGGCGGTGGCCGAGGCGCTCGCGGAGCAGCCGGAGGACGCGCCGACCCGGGTCGGCCAGCTCGCCGAGACACCCGCCCCCATCCTGGCCGACCAGCCTCTCTCCCAAGCCCTCCACACCCTGCTGTCGGCCTCCGGAACCGGAATGCCGGTCCTCGACGCCGAGCACGGCAAACCGGTGGGCTGGCTCAGCCACCAGAGCGCTCTGCGCGCCGTGCACACGGTCTCCTGACGACACCCACAACCCCTCGCAGGGCGGGACCCGCGTCGGCGGAGCAGCCAACTTTTGCACTGTGCAACACTGGGTACGAAGGTTTAGAACACCCGGATCACCCAAGGAGCTGTGCCATGCACACAAAGCACATCCAACGCTCCTACTCGTTCGCGTGCCTCGACTGCGGGCACGGCTGGGAGGCAACCTACGACATTGACGTGTCCACGGACGAGCAGGCCCAGATCACCACCGTCTACCGCCTGGGCGGCAGGCAGGTGCCTTCTCCGCTGCAGGCCCCACGCTGCCCCGCCTGCGAGGGCCGCAAGATACGCATCATGCGGCCCGGCCGGGTGGCGACGGCTCACCAGTACGAGCGGTGACGCGGAAGGATCTGACGAGCGACGCCGCCGGCACGACTCCGACAGGGCTCTCCTGTGGCGTGATGGGCGCACGCCGTCGCCACCGACGACAGCATCACGCATGCTCGGCGTCCTAACCTCGTCCAGCAACCCATCGCGCGATCGCCAGTATGCACTGGGGCTCTCGATGACGGCCGAACACGATTTCATCGTGCCCACGCGCTTCACTGGGCTGTGGCGCAGGGTCACAGCCCGCCACCGGCCCGGCGGTTCGACTCCACCTTCGCCAACGTCCTGCGCGTCACCCACGGCCGGATCTTCCCGGCCATCGCCAAGACTCGCCGCACTCGGACGTCAGCCCGCCGACCGCCCCACGACACCGTCCTCGACCACATCACCGTGCCGGACGGAACCGGCGCCGTGAACTGCGATCGAGTCTCTTTCCAGCAGACGGCCGCAAACTCCCCAGAAAGCGACTCACAACGCCTGCGGCTCAGTCGGGCGCCCCCCGTCACCATTCTCACGCCCCACCGCAGTGGGCATGCATCGACACCGCTTCCACGACGCCCAGCCTCTCGGCCGACGGATCACACGTGGCCGGTCCCACGGGCGGGCAACGGCTCTGCCGTCTCGGTGGGACAGGAAAGCCGGTAGGAGCGGACGACAGCGAGGAGGGTCGCTGCCGCGAGGGCTGCCGCCCAGGGAGTCAGTTCGCGCAGTGGACCCGACACGCTGGTATTCGTCCGTGCGCCCCGTGGGGGCACCCGTCCCTCGGGATCCGACACGACGGCGAGCGCATCTCCGGGCCGGGTCGCTTTCCCGCAGCCCCGCCAGATCGGTACCCGAAGCGGAACGCCGTCGGCGTCCGCTACCGAGCACAGGTACCGGGCCCGCCCGTCTCCCGCCGCCCGGCCCTCCTCGACCGACGTCACCACCACCGACTCCACCTGCCCACGCTCGGCCAGCACTATTCCGGCCGCCGCCTGAGGAGCCTGCAGCGCAAGGCACAACCCGAGCAGCGCGGTAACGCCAATCAGCGCCCGTCCTGCCCGTACGAACGACAGATACACGGCCAGCGCCCCCGCGCACACCAACCCCGCCTCGCCGTCGGCCAGCGAGGCTCTGCCCGTCCAGGCCCCGAAGACTGTCGTAGCGACGATCGCCCCGATCGCGAGCACCGCCGCCAACAGCCCCTCCCCCACGAGCCACCACGGTGGCCGCCCGACGAACTCCGCCGGACCCCATACCGTGGTGCGCACATGCGTCATCAGATGACGCTCGGGTACGGGCGGGAACGGGAGCCCACACCTCAGGCGCACGCGTCTCACACCCTCCGCACCCTTTCCGCCGAGGCCGGCCGCTGGGTGCATCCCCGCGATGAGCACCCGCGGTCGCAGCGCTGCCGGGAAGCCGCCCTTCACGACTCCCTTGCATTATGCAAGACATCCCAGGTGCGGAACAGGGAGGGCCGGGAACCGTGGCGAGGCCGGCGAGCCACGTCAGGTGTCGTTAGCCATCACGCCGTCGACGGCCCACCCCAGCGGATGGGGCTCCGGGTCGTCCGATCCGGGAGCAGGGGGCTCGCCTCCCGCCTTGTTGAAGGCTCCCAGCGCCTCGACGAGCGCTAGGCGCTGTACCGGGGAGAGCCGCTCCACGATGGCGGCGATCTCGGAACGGCGACGGGCGGTGACGTCCTCGACGGTGCGCCGTCCCTCCTCGGTCAGCTGCAGCAGGGTCTCCCGGCGGTTGCCGGGATTGGTCTGCCGGTCGGCGAGCCCGGCCGCGATCAGCCGGTCGACCATCCGCATCGCCGTCGAGGGCGCCACCTGCAGCAGGTCGGCGAGGGTCACCAGCTTGGTGGCACCCCGGGTGGACAGCACCACCAGCATGCGGAACTGCGGGAGCGTCACCCGATCCTCGACCTCGGCGAGCGAACGGGCGGAGACCGCCACCAACAGTCGGGAAGCGGTCAGCACCGCACGAGTGACCGCATCGACGTCGTCCATCATCCCCGCAGGGTTCTCACGCTCCGGCATATGTCCTTTCTACCGTGTCGAAGGCGATTCCCACTCAGGCGAAGGGAACAGATCTTCCCGCCCCATGACTGTGACAGCGGAGCGATAGCATCCGGGGTCATCGACGATAGGGCCTGACCCGCCCGGCCGCACCCCCTTGCCGCTGCCGGACTGGTGCTACGACAGCTCCGATCGCGACGAAACGTGGTACTTCACGCGGTTCCACGCCTGCGCGATCGAGACATGGACCGTCGACGTCCGCGACATCAAGACCCAGGAACTGGTCGGACATCTCGTCTACCAGGCCGACGAGTACGTCTACGCCCAGAAGGACATCCCCACGTGGGGGCACCAGCTGTCGATCCTCTTGTACAACGGCTGGGCAGATCAGCGGCACCCACCGTCATGGGCGACGCCACCTGCCAAGGCAACTGCACCCTGGCCGGCCTCTGACATCGATTTGCCCGAACAGCCCATCACCCTGAGCAGCATGCCGTTCAGGCAGGCCTTCCCCACGAGCACCGTCACCGCTGCGGGTGCCACCGGCACCGCCAAGACCACCATCTACTAGAAGTTCAAACCCGTCCTGGGTCGCAGGCACCGGCCTGTTCGGTGTAACCGTCCCGACGGACGTCCGCTGCGACAACACCACCCCCGGTGGAACCACCATCGGCTGCATCTTCAAGGACTACGAACCAGTTGACGTCGTCAGCCTCAGCAGCTCGAGCCCGAACTACGCGCGCGATGTCCGGGATGCCCAGGCGGCCGGTCTGCCCGGCGCCTATCCTGACGGCCCGCCGCTCTACCGACTGACCGACGCGACGCTGCGCGACCGGAACGGGACACTGCCTGCCCGCAGGCTTCCAGCGGTGGTTACCCGCGCCCCACAGGCTACAACAGCGATGAACACCCCTTCCGCTCCACCTGGCAAGGGGCCTGCACCGGTTCACTGCCTCAGCCCCAGCCCTACCCGGGCCGCACCTTCGACTGGTGCCCCACTGCGCTCCCCCGTCGGCACCGCAGGTCCTGACGGATGGAGCGCCTGCATGATCCCGGCCAGCGAAAACAGCAGCGCGGGCAGCCTCCTGAACGTCTTCTGCACCGGCAACCGGGGTCATCGAGAGAATGACTGCCTTGATCCCGCGTCTTCGCAGGTAAGAGCGGTTGGCGCGGGACGAGTAGGCCTTGTCCGCGAGCATTTCCACGGTCTGACGCAATCCTGCGGTACCGGAGGAAGTGAGCTTCTTGCGTCCGGTTGCGAGTTCCAGAAGCCGCGGGCCCGTCAGCAGCGGGTTGCCCAGGACGCACAGGGTGCCGTCCAGGTCGAGCATGGCGATCAGCGGTGGGAGGTCGTGCTCGGCCGGAATGACGTCGAGGATGAAGTCGAAGCGGCCCCTGGCGGCCATCTGGATGTCGTCCGTGGTTACGAGCAGGTCGGATGTCCCGAGTTCACGGGCGTCCGCCGCCTTGTCCGCGCTACGGCTGAGGACGGTGACCTCGGCACCCAGCGCGGCGGCGAGTGTGACCGCGAGGTGCCCGAGCCCGCCGAGCCCGGCGACGGCGGCGGCTGCCCGGCCCGACGCCGGCCGCCCGCAGGGGCTCCCAGACGCTCGCACCGGCGCACATCAGCGGTGCTGCGGCGGCCGGGTCAAGACCGTCAGGCAGGTGGAACGCGAACTTCGCGCGCAAGACGTACTCGCGGCTGTAAGCACCCTTGGTCACGGTGCCGTCGACGCGGTCGATGCCGCCGTAGGTGGTGGTCGGACGGTTGTAGCAGTAGTTCTCCTGTCCGGCCTGGCACATGGCGCATTCGCCGCACGAGTCGATGATCGTGCCGATGGCGACCCGCTCGCCGACGGCGAAGCCGGTGACCGCCTGGCCGACGGCGACGACGACGCCCGTCGCCTCGTGTCCGGGAACGAGGTCCTTCTCGCCGAGCATGCCGTGGATGCGGTGCAGGTCGCTGTGGCAGACCCCGCAGTAGTCGATTCGTACGGCGATGTCGTCCGGGCGCAGGTCGCGCCGCTCGATGGTGACGCGGGTCAGCGTGTTGCCGGTCGGGTCGAGGCTCTGCCAGCCGGTCGTGGTCCTCATGCTCAGTCCGTCCCCTCCAAAGCGGAATCTGTATTCACTTTAGCATGAAGGTGAATACAGATTCCGCTTCGCGTACACTGGCGAAGGTGACCTCACAGCCACATCGACAGCCGACGCCCCAGGCCGCTTCCCGCGCTCCGCGACGCGACGCCCTGCGCAATGACGCGATCGTCATCAACGCGGCGCGTGCCGTTTTCGCCGAGCTGGGACCACAGGCGAGCATGGAGTCCATCGCGACACGCGCCGGTCTGGGCGTCGGCACGATCTACCGGCGCTTCCCAGGCAAGGACGCCCTCCTCGACGCCGTCGCGCGACTGTTGACCAGGGAAATCGACCAAGCCGCCGCCGCTGCACTCGAGGACCCAGACCCCGGCGCCGGACTCGAACGATTCCTCGAATTCGTCGGAGCCTTCAACGCGGAGAACCGCCGCTACGCGGCCGCCCTGACCGACCGCGTCGCTGACGATGACGCCGTGAGCGCACAGACAGCAGATCGGGTCCTGCGCCTCACGCAGAAGGCGGTCGACGCGGGGTACCTCGCCCAAGACGTCACGGCCGATGACATCAAAGCCCTGATCGTCGCGCTCCGAGGAGTGGTGGCCGCTTCACCGGACGGCGATGACGCTCCATGGCGCCGTTTCCTCCGCATCCATCTCACCGGACTTCGGGCCGATTGAACGACACGGCCCGGACTACCGCCACCGGAGCGCACGGCGCAACGAGAAACCCCCGCTCTTGGTACTGCAGCAGCGGTTCGCTATCTGGCCTGGTCACAGGCATCGTGCGGAGTGTAGTGGGCTGATGGGATGTCAGGGGCGGTCTTCGCGGACCGCCCCTGCTGGCGTGGGGACATCGCAGTGCTGTCTCGGACTGCCGAGTGCCGTCTTGCTGCAAACCACCGGCGCGCCCACGAGCGCGGCCATCAAAGGCGTATCCCCCTGTCGCCCAGGACGTCGGCGGCTGCTGCGCGAAGTCCCGTCACGGCCTGGTACAGCAAGTGCTCCCGCTCGGCGGCGAGCGCGGTGTCCCCGTCCTTGCGGGACGTGTCCCCCGCGTGGGCGTCACGCACCATCCGGCGCACCACCTCGGCGAGGTCGTCGGCCGCGTGAACCACACCGTAAAGCGCCTCCACCACGGAAGGCGGCCCCTCCAGGATGACAAGCTCGGCGGCCCGGTGGACGCCCCGAGCCTGGGCGGCAAAGCGCTCCACCTTCTCGTCGACGTCCCTCAGGTCGGGCCGGCCCGCCCGCAGCGCATCGCGCACCGCGTCCAAGGCGACATCACGGTCGTACACCGCGCCCAGGTAGTTCGCGTAGGCCACCCGGCGGTGCTGCCGACGCCACTGGTCGAACTGCGAGCGCGCCGCCGCGCGTCCGGTGACCATCGCGGAGCCGAGGGTGGCGAGTGAGCCTACGGCGGCTCCGAGCAGCGCCGCGAGTCCTGCGTCCATCGCCCCATTCTGCCTACGGCGAGGCTTACTTGAGGTGCGACCAGAAGCGAGACCTGGTGGTTCTCAGGGAACCTTGTGACCCTGTGGGCATGCGCCACCGGGCAGACGGCGTCCACGGTGCTTTGCCGCCGGCCCTCCTCGGGCCTGCACTCGGACAGCGAGACGCCGGCGAGCGTGCCATCGTAGCCCGCGCTACCTGGGCCGCGGCCTCCAAACTCGGGTGGTCCTGGCCTCCGACGCCGATCACCCGCCTCGTCGTCCGCGCGGGTCGGTTCACGCTCGACCCACTGCTGTGTGCAGCGGCAGCGAATGCTGATCTCGTTACGGTCGCAGATCACCATCCCATCGCGTCGGGCGCCGCACTGCGGGCACACCACGGGGACCCCGACGATGACGATGTCCTCGGGGTGGGTGGTGGCACGAAGACCGCTATGGCCGTCGCCGCGTTGCATCTCCTGCTGCAGCCGCAGCAGCGGATCGTCGCCAAAGCCGCCTGCGGCGAGACGATTCTTGGAGGGCGGAGGCTGAAGGGCGGAGCCCCTCAGCCCTTCCGCTGCGCTGGATCCTCCTCGGCGCGGATCCCGTGCCGGTGTGCGTACACCATGGCTTGCGGGCGGTCGCGGCTGCCGGTCTTGGCGAAGATCTGATGGATATGGGTCTTCACCGTGGAGCGGCTCAGGTACAGCCTGGCGGCGATCTCCGCGTTGGACAGGCCCTGCGCGATCAGGCCGAGCACCTGGGCCTCGCGTTCGGTGAGGCCGTCGGGGAGGGCTGCGTTCATCGCGGTGTGTCCGGGGTCGGTGCGCCGGCTTGCGTGGATCAGGCGGGCGGCGGCGAGCGGGTCGAGCATGGCGTGGCCGCAGGCGGCGGCCTCGATGGCGCGGCGGATGTCCGCGGCGGAGGCGTTCTTGGTCAGGTAGCCGGTGGCGCCGGCTTCGAGAGCGGCGAGGATGGAGTCGTCGTCGGTATAGGTGGTGAGGACCACGACGGCCGTGGCCGGACGCTGGGTCCTGAGCTGGCGCGTGGCCTCGACGCCGTCGGTGCCGGGCATGTGAAGGTCCATCAGGACCACGTCGGCCTCGTGCCGGGCGGCGAGATCGACGGCCTGCGCGCCGTCCGCGGCCAATCCGGCGACGTGGACCCCGTCGACGGCGCCTAGGATGGTGGCCAGGCCCTCACGGACGACCCGATGGTCGTCGGCGATGATCACGGAGATCGGTGTCGGGCTCATCGGTCGCTCCCGTCGCTGCGGTTGCCCAGGTTGCCCCGTCGGCAGGGGATGCGTGCGGCGACCCGCCAGCCGCCGTCGGAGGTGGGGCCGGCCTGGAGATCGCCGCCCGCCTGCTCGACGCGTTCCCTCATGCCCCGAAGCCCCAACCCGCCGCCGCTCGCGCGCAGTGCCGCGGGTGTGTCCGGGGGCGGGGCGGGTCTGGTATTGCCGACCTGCACGGTCACGTCCTGCACACCGAAGCCGACCCGGACGTTCACCCGCGCGCCGGGGGCGTGTTTGGCGGCGTTGGTCAGTGCTTCCTGGACGAGCCGGTAGAGCGCGAGCGTGGTGTCGGCGTCCAGCTCCTGCGGCATACCGTCCAGTTCGAGTTCTGCCTGGTGGAGTTCGCAGAGCCGTTCGAGCTGCGCGGCCAGCGGCGTGGACTCGCCGCGCAGCGCGCGGACGGCTTGGCGTGCCTCGTCCAGGCCCGTGCTGACCAGCTCGTGGCCGAGCTCGATCTGTGTGATGAGCTTCTGGCGCGGTGCGTCGGTGCGGGCGAGGGTGTCGATCGCGGTGAGCTGGATCGACAGGGCGCCGAGGGTGTGGGCGAGCACGTCGTGGAGCTCGCGGCCGAGCCGGTTGCGTTCACCGGCGAGTTCCGCCTCGGCCCGGGCGAGCTCGGTACGCCGGCGTTCCGTGGCGACCAGCGTGCGGTGCCGGGCACGCTGGGCGGTCTCGCGTCGGCTCGCACCGGCCACCAGTCCGGCGAGGGCCACGGCGGCGGTACTCAACAGGCGCCCGGGAAACGGCCCGTGAGGGATCGCCGCGAGGCAGTAGGCGACGGGACCGGCGGTGGACAGCACCAGGGCGGCGACCGGATCGAACGCGACGGCGGCCAGGCTCGCCGCCACGCCGGTGAAGATCAGCCCATTGGCGTCGGTGACCGCAAGCACCGCCCCGGCCGCGCCCATCACCGCGGCGACCGCAGCCACGTGCGCACCCCGGGTGCCGGCGGTCAGCAGGGTGCCGGCGATCAGGACGAGCCAGGCCAGCGCGGCGACGGCCAGGGCGACGGGCACCACGACCCCCGGGTCGGTGGGGAGCGCGGCGACGTTGATCCAGACCGACACGCCCAGCCCCACCAGCATGGCCACGGCACGCGCCCGCGGGTCGGGGATCATGCCGCTCAGCCCGATCCCGGGATGGTCCGCGGCCGGGCTGAATCTACTGGTGATACTCATCGGCCCCGATTATCCCAGGACGGTGTGCCCGAAGAGCGGCCCGCAGCGCGCGGACAGCGCACGATCAGGGTGAGCAGCGGCAGGAGGATCACCGTGCGCCTCCCGTCGCATGCGTGGCGCCCATGACCGGGCCGGCCTGGGCCAGGCGCGCGCGACCGCGCACCCACAGCCCCAGGCTGCGGAACAGACTCATGCTCACGGACAGGAAGATGAAGCCGTTCGTCAGACCGGTGGCGCTCAGGTGGTGGTTGGTCAGGAACACGCCGAGGCCCACCGGAAAGACGTGCTGGGCGCCGTAGGCGAAGCCGAGCCGGGCGGCGGACACGGCGATCCAGACCGCCGCGTAACCGGCCCCCGAACGGCTGACCGCGGCGGGGCTGCCTGCGGTGGGCGAGGTGCGCGGCCAACGGCGTCGCCAACCCGGGTGGTAGTCGACGGACACCAGCAGCGGGCAGACCGAGAACAGCCCGAGCGCCGCCCCGGTCAGCGCGCCGGCGCCCTGCAGCAGCAGGTCGTTTCCACCGGTGGGCAGCGAGGTGAAGAAGAACGGCACGATGACGGCGACGCCGACGATCGGCCGTCCCACCCGGAACCAGCCGATCTTGCGGCGGCCGAGATCGGACTCGAGCACGACGGCCAGAAGTGCCAGCTGCATGATCACGATGTTCGCTGTCATGCACCCACCCTCGCGGCGACGTTGAGCCCTGCCATCGGCCTCCGGGTCGGTCACCGGGTGGAGATGCGGGGGCGGGGGGTGGAGATTACGCTCCACCCCCCGCTGCCGACGGCCGCCGGTGGCATCGATCCAGCCGGTCATCGCGTTCGCGGCGAGGAACGACCTCGCAGGCCCGAACGAGTTCGTTGAAGGCGGGTTCGGACGAACCCCGCAGTCGGCCTGGCAGGGTCGGGTGCCGGCGCTCAACGCGGGCTGCGT
>NZ_JBTWMV010000063.1:0-34747 GCF_054850255.1 Streptomyces sp. 7R007
GTGCGGTGTCGGCTGGGGGCATCAGCCGGTTTTCCGTCCCCAGGGCGTGTCGAGGCGGGCCCATTCCTCGTCCCATCGCCGGAACTGCCGCCGGGCCAGATGGAGACGGATCAGCTGGGCGCCGCCGAGCAGAGCTCCGGCGACGCTGAGGCTGACCAGCGCGCCGGTCCAGGCCGCCTGGAGCGACGCTTCACCGGGCGTGAGCGGCTTCGAGGTCACTCGGCCCTGCCGGTCGACCCACACTGTGACTGGGGCACCGGCCTTCGCGTCGGCGCGCACCTTCGTCTGGCCTGTGTGCGTCGAGCCGTCCGGCATAGTCCAGCGCACGGTGACCCAGACGAGATCACCGTCGAGGGCCGACGCCGATGTCCTGCCCGGCGCGTCCTGGGTGAGGACGGCGGAGAGCGGGTGGCGTTCCGCTCGCTGCCGCTCCAGTCCGTGGTCCGCCGCGGCGGCGGCCGCCAGCCCTGTGAGCAGACCTCCGCAGAGCGCAATCAACCATGCCGCGAGCACGATCCAGGCGTCGGCGACATCGCTGCGACGCCTGAGCGGGTTGCGGCGCCAGCGCCACAACCACACCTTGCCGTGTCGGGCCCTCGCCATGGCCGACACCTCCTTCGCGGGCACTGGCGTGCCCGTCACTCTGTCTCAGTCTCTTTCGTCGATGCTCCTGGCGATGGGACCCGCGAGGCGTGTGGTGCGGACGTGACGTCGTTGTCGCAGCTGTTACACGGGCTTGGACCTTGCTTTGCATTATGCAAAATATGATGCCTCTCTGTCGTGCGGCCACCACTCTGGGTGGTCACTGAATCGCTGCTGCACCCATTCCGGGGGGATGTGGGTATGAGTTCCGCAGGTGATTTCGGCGTACGCCGCCGCACCCGTCGTCTGCTGGTCGGCACCCTGGTGGTACTGGCGCTGGTGGGGATGAACGGGCCGTGGCTGTACCGCTTCGGGAGCGACAAGTACCACAGATACAAGATCAACAGACCTGAGTACGAGGCTGCGAACGGCCACTGGGATCTGGTGGACGTGCCGAAGCGGTTCCGCCAGAACACCATCCACGGCGCGCTGCTGCAGACCGGCAAGGTGCTGCTGGTCGCCGGCTCCGGCAACAACCTCGACAACTTCGACGCGAAGAACTTCCGCTCGGTGGTCTGGGATCCGGTCAAGAACACCTTCCACGAGATCAGGACCCCGGCCGACCTGTTTTGCACCGGCCACATCCATCTGGCCAATGGCAACCTGCTGTTCGCGGGCGGCACCAAACGCTACGAGAAGCTCAAGGGCGACGTCACCAAGGCCGGCGGCCTGATGGTCGGGCACAACGAGGATCCCGACAAGCCGATCACCCTGCCCGCCGGGGCTCGCTTCACCGGCAAGGAGAATCACAAGACGTTCGTCTCCAAGGACCCGGTCACCGTCAAACCCGCGAAGAAGATCTTCGACAAGAAGACCGGGAAGTTTCTGCGTACGGAGGCGAGCCTGGCACGCGTCTACGTCGAGGCGCAGAAGAGCGGCAGCAAGTACGAGACCGGCGCCCAGGAGAACTACCGCGTCGCGGGTCTGACCGGCTCCGACACCCACAACGTGTACGGCATTGCCAACAAACTTGGCCTGGACAAGAAGGACTTCCAGGGCATCCGGCAGGCGTACGAGTTCAACCCGTACACCGAGAAGTTCACCAAGATCGCCCCGATGAACGAGGCCCGCTGGTACCCGACCCTGCCCCGGCTCGCGGACGGCCGGGTGCTGGCCCTGTCCGGCCTGGACGACATCGGCCAGGTCGTGCCCGGCAAGAGCGAGATCTACGACCCGAAGACCAAGAACTGGCACTACAGTGGAGAGATCCGCCAGTTCCCCACCTACCCGGCAGTCTTCCAGTTGCCCGATGGCGCTTTCTTCTATTCGGGCTCCAATGCCGGTTACGGGCCCAGTGACGTGGGCCGCACGCCGGGCATCTGGCGGTTCGACGCCAACAAATTCACCCAGCTGGCGGGCCTGGACGACGCGGACCTGATGGAGACCTCCGGCACTGTAATGCTGCCGCCCGCCCAGGACGAGAAGTTCATGGTGGTCGGCGGGGGAGGCATCGGGGAGTTGCCCAAGTCATCGAAGAATACCCGGGTCATCGACCTCAAGGCGAACAACCCGCACTTCACCGACGGACCCCAGTTGGGCGAAGGCATTCGCTATCCGGAATTGTCGATCCTGCCCGACGACACTGTTCTGATCACGGGCGGCTCCCAGGACTACCGGGGCCCGTCGGCTGAGAACATCCGCCAGGCCCGTATCTATGATGCCACGACCGGCCGGATGCGCCGGGTGGCCGACCCGGAGGTGGGCCGCAACTACCACTCCGGTTCCATCCTGCTGCCCGACGGGCGGGTCATCACCTTCGGCGGTGACTCGCTCTTCGCCGACCAGGCCAAGTCCAGGCCCGGCGTGTTCGAGCAGCGCCTGGAGATCTACACCCCGCCGTATCTGTACCGGGATTCGCGGCCGTCCCTGACCGGCGGCCCGAAGACGGTCGATCTCGGCCAGACCGCGACCTTCGCCACCAGGTACGCCTCGGTCATCAAGACGGTACGGCTGATCCACCCCAGTTCCACCACCCACGTCACCGACGTCGAACAGCGCTCCATCGCCCTCGACTTCAGGAAGACGAAGGGCGGCAAGAGCATCCAGGTCACGATGCCGAAGAATCGCGATCTGGTCCCGGCCGGCTGGTACACGCTTTTCGTCACCGACGACCAGGGGACCCCGTCCAAAGCGCTGTGGGTGCGCGTGCCCTGATGTTTTTTGCCGACCGGCTCAGCGGCGGGTGCGGTTGCGGATATGGGTGGCCTCCGGGGTGTCGATCCCGAACGTTTCCAGTTCGAGCCGCGCCGGCAGGATATCGGACTGCCGGCGGCCGGCACCGAACAGCGATCTGGTGGGTCTGGATCTCGCCCAGCCCACCCTGACCTCCAGCGTCGGCCGTGCGGTGGACGCTCCGTGCACCATCACTCCCCGATCCCCGGCGGTCGGCGGCCGGGGGCTGAAAACGGAGGTCGGCACTCCGTGATGATCGCCTTTGCAGTGGTCGACCTGCTCCATCAGGCGCCGCGCTGCCGGCGCCGGGCCCGGCGCGTCCCACTCGTCCATCAGTTCCGTGCGTCCGGGCCGGACGGCCGGGAGAACTTCCCGTCGGCCGTGCGGGACCACTGGTGCGGGCATATGAAGCCGTCACTGCTGGGACTGCCCGGTCCCTTATTCGGCCCCGCGTCATATCCCTCCTGGGATATCGAGGTGTGGAGCACCGATGAGGCCATGAGCCGGCTGTTCGTCTTCGACTGCGCGCCCCCGGCTGCGTCTGTTGAGGTGCGTTCGTAGGTCTGGACCGTGCCGCCGCCTACAGCTCGCCCGTGGCGCCGACGGATGCGCGGGGGACAGATGGCGGTGCGTCAATTCGGAAGAACTTGGTGCGTGGTGTGCCCAACGGTGACGCAAACTTTGCCAAGACCGGTCTCCAGGGCCTCCCCACGGATGACTGCGGCCGGATCCCTGACTGGTGGAGTCTCGGGTGAGGCCCCCACCGGCCGAACGAGTGCGTGTGACCTGCGCCTTTGCCGTCTTTCCGGCACGTCTCTCGATTCCTGCGGGCCGGGTGCGGCAGAGATCTGCCTGGACGGCAGGACGCTCCATTTGGTTGTTATACGCAAACTCACAGCCGTCTGCCGGACGGAGTGTGCTGTCGGATACGGGCGACTTACCGGACCGGCACACGCCTGTCGTGGGCCACCTTTTCGCTATGCAACGAAATCACTGGCCTGCGCCGCCGGGGTCATGCGCCGGCGGGAAGCGAGGAACGAATCGTGCCCATCTCCATGTCCGCGGCCCTCTCCGACCAGGGACAGGCAGCCGCCACCAAGATCGACGACCTCCGCAAGCCTGGCCGCTACTTGGTCAGTTCCATGCTCGCCGGCGCCTACATCGGTGTTGCCGTGGTGCTCCTGTTCTCCGTGACGGGCCCCCTGCTGGCGGCCGCGTCGCCCTGGACGAAACTCGTCCAAGGCCTGGTGTTCGGCGTCGCGCTCACCTTGGTGGTGTTCGCCGGGGCCGAGCTCTCGACCGGCAACATGATGACCGCCGTCCAGGGTGTCCTCACCGGAAAGGGCGGGATCACCGGTGCCTTCGCCGTGATCCTGGGGTCCTTCGTGGGCAACCTGGCCGGTTCGCTGGTGTTGGCCTGGCTGGTGGACGAGAGCGGGGTGCTGTCGGCCGGTGCTCTGCCGGGGCATGCCGCCCCGGGCCTCGCCGCACTCACGGCCGTGGTCAAGGCAAAGGCCGCCGAGTCCGGCACGGCGCTGTTCTTCCGCGGAGTTCTGTGCAACTTCCTTGTCTGCCTGGCCGTGTGGATGTCGGCACGCACCAAGTCCGACGGCGCGAAGCTCATGCTGATCTTCTGGTGTCTGCTGGCGTTCATCGGATCGGGATTCGAACATGTCGTGGCCAACATGACCGTCTACTCGCTCGGATTGTTCGAGCATGTAGACGCCGCTACCGTCGGCGGGTTCGCACGTAACCTGCTCTTGGTGGGTCTGGGCAATCTGGTGGGGGGTGGATTGCTGGTCGGTGCGGCCTACGGATACCTCGGTCGTACCGCCGCAGAGGCGTCGGCCTCCACCGACCAGGCCGCCGACATCGAGGGCAAGCCGGCGGCCGCCGTGCCCGCCTGACGCGGCAGCAGCCCGGCACCGGCCGACGTGGGTGAGACGGCCGCTCGCGGCGGGGCACCGGTTGGCGACGGCGGCGGGCGGTGCCGGCCGATGGGTGAAGCGGGCCTGCGTCGATCCGGGCCGTCGTCGTGCCGTCGGCGGCACCGCGCCCGGCCGGAGCTGGTCTTCGACCCGCCGGCTGCACAGCGTGAACGAGCCGTCGGACGAGTACTCACAGGGGGTGGGCGGCGATGGCAAGGGCACAAGGCCGCGGTGGGTGGACGTGGCGTCGGCGTCGCAACCCGCTCAGACGCCGCAGCGACGTCGTTGAAGCCTGGATCATCGTCGCGGCATGGGTGATTACCCTCGCTGGGAGCCCGTTTGCCGGGCTGACGACCGCGGATGCGGTGGCGCGGGACCTGGAACGGCAGCGGGCCGAGACCCGCACGGTCTCGGCAGCCCTGATCGAGAACGCGGTGGGCACCACCTCGGCACAGGCCGTGGACGACACTCACGTGTGGGCCGCCGTGCGATGGACGGCACCGGACGGCTCGGCGCACACCGGTCGGACGGAGGTGCCTCCCGGCACGCCGATGGGCACCTCCGTCACGATCTGGACGGACCGGCGGGGACGGCTGGTTGCGAAGCCGCCCACCTCGGGAGAAGCGGAACTCCATGGGCTGGTCCGCCGCGGTGGCTGTCGTGGGTACGGCCGGTGTCGACCTCGGCGGCGCTTGTCTCGCGCGCGTCTGGATGGAGCGGCGCCGGCTGCGGGAGTGGGAAGAGGAATGGGCGCGCATCTCCAGTCGGTGGGACCGAAGGACCGGTTGAGAGGCCGCGGACACCGCCAGACGCGCGACCCGTCCCACCTTCGCACCGATCCGGCGCACCAAACGACGTCGTGCGCTCAGAAGCCCCACGAGTTGAGCGGCACGCCGTGCTGCTCGGCCAGATGCACGTGTACTGGCCGGTGCAGAAACCGTGAACAGTGCCGTCGGCTTGGAGGGCGAGGCCGGTGGTGGTGAGGCCGACGGTGATGCCGCACGCCGGGTCGACGACCGTCCCGGGTGACAGGACGCGGCGAAGCCGAAGTCGCAGGTGCCGGTGTGGCGTGCGGGCCTTGACGGGGCAGTGCCGTCGGTGGATTGCCGGAGCGTCCTCACGGCGCTCGCGGACCGAGAGCCGTTTCGTCAAGGGCCGCTGACCTGCCAGGAGACGGCCGTCGTCGTCGGCATGGACGTGGTGCCGCCACGAGTGGAAGAACCGGGGCCGAAGGGGAAATGCCTGGTCGCTCGGGGCTGGCTGACCGGGCGGCCAGGCTGCATCACTCTTGCCCAAGGCGTGGCCCAGCCAGCTCGATGGGTCATGAGCAGGATCATCGCCCAGTAGGTCACCGTGTGGGCGCTGGTGGTGTGCCGCTCGAAGCCCCTCCCGAACAGGTACTTGCCATCCTGGGCGTCACCAACACCCCGGACACTTACGGAACCCAACAAGCCCGGGCGCCCACGTACCCGCGCGATCGAAGCGCGGCGATGAGCGGAGGTGCCGGCAAGTCGGCCCCTGCCGCGGCTTCGGGGCCAGCATCCGATTCGGGGGCCGCAGGGGGAGGCGGCGTCCGGTGGGCATAGGCGCTTGTCCCTGAGAGTTTGTTGGCGGTTACTGTGTCGTTTCAATGTTTCTGGTCGCCGAGTGATGAGAGGGGCTGCGTACGTGCCGCGGCGGTGGGGGAGTGGAGCGCGGCGTCGGCTGCCTTGTTCCGGTCGGTTCGAACCGGGAGACCATCCCCCGTTGGGCCGCTTTTGACCTGTGCATGACTTGCACAAGACCCGCAATTGATCCGATTGAGGTAGCTCTTTGCTTGCGAAGCGTTCGAAACATCGCAGATCCGGGCCGCGTTGGTGGCTGGGCACGGCCGGCGGACTCGCCGCCACCGGGCTGGTGATAGGCGTGGTCGCGCAGGCGGCCCTGGGATCGGGCGCCCCCGACGCGTCCGCAGAGGCCGCGTCGGCCGGGCAACCCTCGCACTCGCTGCAGAAGGACTTCCAGTCGGCCGCCGACGAGTTCCACGTACCGAGCAGCGTGCTGATGGCCGTCTCCTACCAGATGACGCTGTGGGAGTCGCACGATGGCCGGCCCTCGGTTACCGGCAACTACAACGTGATGGGGCTGACGTCGGTCAGCGCCTCCGACCTCGACCGGTCATTGGGTGACGCGGCACACGGCAGGGCCGAGACCCGTGGGTACGGTGACGACCTCAGGGCCCGCCACCACCATTCCGCGAAGGCGACGACGACCTCGCCCCGCATCACCGCGGCCATGCGCACCCTCGACACCGCCGCGTCGGCGATCGACACGTCACCCAAAACGCTGCGCTCCTCGATGCGCCAGAGCGTCCGCGGCGCCGCCGCGCTGCTCGCCTCCTACGAGCGCAAGGCCGCCGGTTCGCTGCCGTCGGATCCCGGGCAGTGGTACCCGGCTGTCTCCCGGTACAGCCAGTCCACCAGCCCCCAGGTCGCCGAGCAGTTCGCCGACCGGGTCTTCGCCACCGTCCGCGTCGGCGCCCACCGGGTCACCACGGACAACGAGGAAGTGACCCTGCCGGCGGACCCCTCGGTCTCGGTACGCAAGCCGACCGCGGTGAGCCCCGACCTGAAGCCCACGATCCGCCAGGCCTCCTTCACGACCACCGGCACCGCCACCCCGGCGCCGGAGTGCCCCTCCACGCTGGCCTGCACGTTCACCCCGGCCGCCTACGCGCTCAACAGCAGCACCGACCAGAGTGACTACGGCAACTACGACCTGGCCAACCGTCCCGCCGACGGCGACGCCATCGACAGCATCGTCATCCACGACACCGAGAGCACGGCGACCTCGGCGATCAACTCTTTCCAGAAGCCGTCGACCTACGCCAGCGCCCACTACGTCATCGGGGCCGACGGCTCGGTGACGCAGATGGTGCAGACGAAGGACATCGCCTGGCACGCCGGCAACAAGTACGTCAACGACCACTCGATCGGCATCGAGCACGAGGGCTACGCGCTGGACTACGGCACCTGGTACACCGAGCAGGAATACCAGTCCTCCGTGACGCTGGTGAGCTACCTTGCCCAGCAGTTCGGCGTCCCGCTCGACCGTGAGCACATCATCGGCCACGACGACGTGCCGGGCCCGCTCAGCGCCTACTACGAGGGCATGCACTGGGATCCCGGACCGTGGTGGAACTGGAGCCACTACCTGGCGCTGCTGGGTGCCTCACCCAACGGCGACGGCATGCCCGTGGTCGGCGGTGAGGTCACCATCAACCCGCCGTGGAGCAGCAGTTACGAGCCGACCCTCACCGGATGCGGATCGTCCACCACGACCTGCCCGGCCAACCCGGCCAACTTCGTCTACCTGCGCACGAGTCCGTCCTCCACGGCCGCACTGCTCACCGATCCGAAGTTCACCGCGGACGGCGCGTCCACCGGCACCACCCTGGGCTGGGACTGGACGGACAAGGCCGTCGTCGGACAGACCTTCGTGGTCGCCGCCGTTCAGGGCGACTGGACGGCCATCTGGTACGACGGCCAGAAAGCCTGGTTCTACAACCCCGGCGGCGCCTACACCATGGCGAACACCGGCACGGCACAGCAGCTGATCACGCCCGCCGGCACGTCGGCCGTCGCCGTGTACGGCCGTGCCTACCCGGAGACCTCGGCCTACCCGGCTGAGCTGAGCGACGTCGCCGCCGATCCCAACCAGCAGCTGACCCCGCTCGACCACGCCACCATCCAACCGGGCCAGTCCTACACGGCCCAGGCCGCGGTGAACGGCGACTACTACTACGCCCAGGACATCAACTGCTCGGCGAGCCCGGACTGCGTGTTCGTGAAGGGTGACATCGCCTACTACCAGATCCGCTTCAACCATCGCATCGCCTACGTGAAGGCGAGCGACGTCAAGGTGACCCAGCCGGTCGTTCCCCCGACCGGCACGCTCAAGCCCCTCACCCCGGCGCGGATCATGGACACCCGTGACGGCACCGGCGTGCGCAAGGGCACTGTCGGCGCGGGCGGCACGGTCTCGCTCCAGGTCACCGGCAAGTCCGGGGTTCCCTCCAGCGGTGTGACGGGCGTCGTGATGAACGTGACCGCGGCCAACCCGACGAAGGCCAGCCACGTCATCGTCTACCCCGACAGCGTCTCCCGGCCGAACGTGTCGAACCTGAACTTCTCGGCCGGTGAGAACTTCCCCAACCTGGTGACGGTGCCCGTCGTCAACGGAAAGGTGGACTTCTACAACGCCTCCGGGAACGTCGACCTCATCGCCGACATCACCGGCTACTACACCAGCGACGGAAGCGGTTCCAAACTGACCGGCGTCACCCCGGCGCGGATCATGGACACCCGTGACGGCACCGGTGTGGCGAAGGCGAAGGTGGGTGCCGGCGGCACGGTCTCCCTTCAGGTCACCGGCAAGTCCGGGGTTCCCTCCAGCGGTGTCACCGCCGTCGTGATGAACGTGACCGCGACGAACGCGACGAAGGCCAGTCACGTCATCGTCTATCCCGACGGCGTCTCGCGGCCGAACGTGTCGAACCTGAACTTCTCGGCCGGTGAGAACTTCCCCAACCTGGTCATCGTTCCCGTCACCAACGGCAAGGTGGACTTCTACAACGCCTCGGGCAGCGTCGACCTCCTCGCCGACATCAGCGGCTACTTCAGTGCCAGCGGGTCGGTCGAGCACAATGCCGGACCGGTGCGGGTCATGGACACGCGTGACGGTACCGGCGTGCGCAAGGGCACCGTCGGTGCCGGTGGCACGGTCACCCTGACCGTCGGTGGCCACAGCGGTGTCCCGGTGGACGCCACCGCCGTCGTGATGAACGTGACCGCGACGAACGCGACGAAGGCGAGCCACATCATCGTCTATCCGTACGGCGTCTCCCGGCCGAACGTGTCGAACCTGAACTTCTCGGCCGGTGAGAACTTCCCCAACCTGGTCATCGTGCCGGTCACCAACGGGAAGGTGGTCTTCTACAACGCCTCCGGAGCGGTGGACATCATCGCCGATCTGGACGGCTACTTCACCAACTGAACCCGGCGGGGGTGCCGCCATGTCCCGTGCACGGCGGCACCCCGGTCTGGATCGTGAGAGGACGCCGGATCGGCGTCCTCTGTTCCCGGCACGAGCGGGCCACCCGTCACGCTGATCATGTGGTGGTGCGCGGCGTGCAGGGGCGGGAGGCGCACCGCCGAATTTCCGGCTCCTGTCGGCTGACGAACCCATCCGTGGACGACCCGCCCCGGCATTTCGCTCGTTCGGTCTTCGGCACCACTGGAACCGTTCCACTCGACGGGAGTTGATGCAGGCCATCGGTGACCTGCTCGACTCGGCCCCGCAAGCAAGTCACTGACCTGGTGTGGAGCGACGGGGCACGTGGGCGTCGTCGATCGGTTCCGGGCGTGATGTCGGGTGTGCTGCGCAGATTCTCCGGGTTGCCGAGTACGAGGTCGTGTCACAGGTGCAGGCCGGTGTCGGCTGTCTTGTGGGCAAGCCAGCGTGGCGTCGACGCCGTGGCGGGTGTGACGAGGCGGGCCGGGCGCGACCAGGCGGCGATTCCCACGCCGAATAATGAACGGTGGGCGGCGTTGGAATCGCGTGCTGTTCCGTGCTGGTTGATCGTGCCGCTGGGGAGTGTTCGCGCGTTCGGGGGAGGGGGGATCTCCTGCTGTGCACGCTTGCCCTGGTCGCCGCCGATCAAGTGCCGGTTGCCGATCTTCTGGGCCCAGTCGCCACCGTCGAGCTCGTCATACGGACCGCTGCAGCCCTTGCAGTGCTTCTCAAGAGCGTCAATGCGCTCGCTGGCCGTCGGTCGTTTGAAGCGGCCCGGTCGTCGGCGACGCCGGCGATCTTCGGCGTGACCTCTATCTCGCGGCAACGACTCAGACGTGGGACTGGTCCTGCTTCTCTTCCGGGCCGGGCGGCGCCGGGGGGACCTCCGAGGCGGGTTCCTCGATCGTCTTCGTCTCAGCCGCACGTACGGGCGCTTGCTTGACGGTGCGTGGCTTGGGGCCGGCTCGGGCTCCAGCCAGGCGAAGAGGTTCTCTTACAGGCGGAGGCCGGGCGAGAGGGGAGCGGTCTGTCGACGACGGCTGAAAAAGTGGTTCTGGATCGCTTTGAGTGCCGGGGCCACGGAGTGTGATCTGCAGGCGTCGGGCGGAGTCCGGCGGATGCCTCAATAGAGGTCCGCGCCATCCCGGCACACGACCTCGACACCGCTGCCATGCTCCCGCAGCCGGGACTCCAGGGGAGCTGCCTCGCGGTCGGGCAGGACCTCGACGCGGTGGCCGGTCTGGGCATCCGTGATGATCGTGGCGTAGCGGTGGCGGCGCGCCGATGACGCAACGCAGTGCTGCGGGAAACGGACATGGCCAGCAGACCGGCGAGGCGGGCAGCCCGCCCGGGCACATAACTCCCGCACCACCTGCGATATCTGCCCGGTAAGCCGCACCGCCCGGCGCTGGCGGCGTTCCGGCAGTCCGGGAACGCGCTCGCGGAAGGTTTGCCGCCGGCAGCCCGTGGCCGGACAGACCGGGCGCCGTACGCGCAGGTGGGCGACGCCCCGGCGGTTGCCGACGGGTACGTTTGTAACGGTTTGGCGATATTACACGTGAGCCTTCGCCGTCGGCGTCCCGCACACCGGACACGGCACCGCTGCCTCCCGGGCGCGAGCCCGACCGCCACCGCGTCAGCGCCGCCCGCCCCATCCTCGCCCGCCAGCCCTGACAGCTCAGAGAAACACCGTGGCGGTAAGGCCGAGGATCGTGCAGACCCATTCCGGGCTCTCCCGTCGTCGCGCGGTTCGCCTCGGGCCTGTCGGCTGCTCAGTCTTCTGTCCAACCCGCGGCGAGGGCGGCGAGGGCCGTGTCGAGGTGCCGGGTGGCCTCCTCGGCGACCGGGCGCAGGGAATCGAGTTCGGTGAGGGCGATCATCGTGTTCGGGTCGAGGGCCTGGACGACGGTGTGGTCGCCCTCGCGGCGGACGATCACGTTGCAGGGCAGCAGCAGGCCGATGGCGCGGTCGGCCTCCAGGGCGCGGTGGGCGAGGGGCGGGTTGCAGGCGCCGAGGATGACGTAGTCCTCCATGTCGTGGTCGAGCTTGGCCTTGAGGGTGGCGGTGACGTCGATCTCGGTGAGGATGCCGAAGCCCTGTTCCGCGAGAGCGGCCCGGGTGCGGGCGAGGCCGGTGGCGAAATCGGTGTCGAGGCGGACGGTGCGGTCGTAGCGCATGGGCGTGGGCCCTTCTTGGCGGTTCGCGGCGGCACGGCGCGGGTGGCCTGCCGGATGGGAGGCTCTCGGGGGTGCTTTCGGGGCTATTCCTGCCCTCGAAAATACCCCCTGGGGTACTTGTGCTACCTTCGCAAGCATACCCCCTGGGGTAATTCTTCGGCGGAAGGGAGTACTTCGTGTTCTTCGTCGACACGATCGAGGTGTCGGGGCTCGGCAACCGCAGCTATCTGGCCGGTGGCCGGCACGCGGCGGTGGTGGTCGACCCGCCTCGCGACGTCGATCAGGTGGTTGCGGCGGCGGCCCGGCGCGGGGTGCGGATCTCGCACGTGGTCGAGACGCACGTCCGCAACGACTACGTCACCGGGGGTCTGGAGCTCGCCCGAATCACGGGCGCCGCCTATCTGGTTCCCGCTGCGGCCCGCGTCTTCTTCGAGCGTGTACCCGTCCACGAGGGAGACCGGACCGAGATCGATTCGGGTGCCGGTCTGTCGCTGCGCGCGCTGGCCACGCCCGGTCACACCCCGCACCACACGTCTTATGTGCTGGAGGAGAACGGTTCGGCGGTCGCCGTCTTCACCGGCGGCTCCCTGCTCATCGGCACGGTCGGTCGCCCCGATCTGGTGGAGCCGCGGCTGACCGAGGACCTCGCTCGCGCCCAGCACGCCTCCGCGCACCGGCTGGCGGACGAGTTGCCCGACGAGACGGCCGTACTGCCCACGCACGGCTTCGGCAGCTTCTGCTCGTCCGCCCAGGCCGAGGGCGGTGACACGACCATCGGCAAGGAGAAGGCGTCCAACGAGGCGCTCACCCGGGACGTGGACACCTTCGTCGCCGATCTGCTGGCCGGCCTGGACGACATCCCCGCCTACTACACGCACATGGGGCCGGCCAACGCCGCCGGGCCCGCGCCCGTCGACCTCACCCCGCCCGCCGTCGCCGATGCCGAGGAGATCGCGGAGCGGCTCGTGGCGGGGGAGTGGGTGGTGGACCTGCGCAACCGGGTCGCCTTCGCCGAAGGGCATGTGGCGGGCTCGTTCAACTTCGAGGGCGAGGGGCAGCTCGCCACGTATCTGGCCTGGCTGGTCCCGTGGGGCAAGCCGGTCACGCTGCTCGCCCAGTCGCCCGGGCAACTGGCCGCCGCACAGCGTGAGTTGGTGCGGGTGGGTATCGATCGGCCGGCCGCCGCGGCCACGGGCGGGCCGGCCGAGTGGGTGCGTGCGGGTGAGGTGCCGGCGTCCTTCCGGCGGGCCACGTTCGCCGATCTCGCAGAGCGGGCCGCCGATGCGGTCGTCCTAGACGTGCGGCGCGCCTCGGAGCGGGCCGGCGGGTATGTGCGGGGGTCGGTCCACATCCCGATCCACACCCTGCACCACCGCCTTAGCGAGGTTCCCGCGGGCGAGGTATGGGTGCACTGCGCGGGCGGCATGCGCGCCGCGATCGCCGCCTCCTTGCTGGACGCCGTGGGCCGGGACGTCGTCGCCGTGGACGACTCCTTCGACGGAGCCGATAAGGCGGGCCTGGTCGTCCGCACCGCCTGACGGCGCAGGGACCGCCCGAGCATACGTACCGACACACGAGACTGGAGCGAGAGACCGAGATGAGCATCTTCCGGCAAGGCACGGGCAATCCGGGGCGCGTGACCGTGCGGCAGGCGGTTGTGCGCACGGGGCATGCAGGCAGCGGTGGTGACGCCGTACTGCTGGACGTGCGCGAGCCGTACGAGTGGCAGGCCGGGCACGCGCCGCGAGCCGTGCACCTGTCCCTGTCGGCGCTGGCCGCCGGTGCAGCACTACCCGCTCACGTGCAGGCGCGGCCGCTGATCGTGATCTGCCGCTCCGGCAACCGCTCCCGGCAGGCGGCCGAACTGCTGGTCGCCCGTGGCGCCCAGGCCGTGGACGTGATCGGTGGGATGCGCGACTGGGTCGAAGCGGGGCTGCCGGTGGTCGACGCGCGCGGCGGGAACGGCACGATAGCGTGAGCGCTCCTTTGCTCGCCCTGGCCGCAGGAGCGGTCATCGGCCTGGCGCTGGGCGCACTCGGGGGCGGCGGCAGCGTCCTGGCCGTCCCGGCGCTGATCTACCTGCTGGGCTTCAGCCCGGTCGGGGCGACGACGGCCAGTCTGGTCATCGTCACGCTCACCTCGGTCACCGCGCTGGTCGCACACGCCCGTGACGGTCACGCGCGCTGGCGTACGGGACTGCTGTTCGCGGCGGCCGGGATCGGCCCGGCGATGCTCGGCGGCGCGCTCGCCGACCGCATCCCGGAGGCCGTGCTGACGGCGGCCTTCGCCGTGGTCGCGGGAGCGGCCGCCCTGCGCATGCTGCGTTCCCGGCCGGCTGCGGAGGGTGCCGTGACGGTGCGGCCGGGGCGGGCCGCGGCGGCCGGTGCCGGACTCGGAACGGTCACCGGTGTCCTCGGCGTCGGCGGCGGATTCCTCGCCGTACCCGCGCTGGCGGGTGTGCTGGGAATGCGGATGCGCGACGCGGTCGGCACCAGTCTGCTGGTCATCACCGTCAACTCGCTTGCCGCGCTGACCACGCGCACCGGTACGGTCGAGGGCCTGGACTGGGCGGTCGTCGGACCGTTCATCGGGGCGGCGATCCTCGGCGCCTGGGACGGCAAGCGGCTCTCGGCGAAAGTATCCGGCCTCACGCTTCAGCGGATCTTCGCGCTGGTACTGCTCGCGGTCGCGGTCTTCATGCTGATCGACGCCGTCGCGTGAGGCGGCCACCGTGCGTGATCAGGCCAAGGACAGGAAAAGCTTCTCCAGGCGGGCGCGCATCGCTTCGGGGTCCTCGCCGTTCATGCGGCCGGACTCCCTGTCGGTCAGGCACTGCTGCATGCCCGTCGCGATGATCGCGAAACCGGCCCGGTCCAGTGCCCGGGAGGCGGCGGCGAGCTGCGTGACGACGTCCCCGCAGTCCCGGCCCTCTTCGATCATTCGGATCACGCCGGAGATCTGGCCCTGTGCCCGGCGCAGGCGGTTCAATACGGCCTTCAGGTCCGCACCCTCAAGCTCCAGTTCCACGACCACTCCTCGAAAATACTCCCAGGGGTACTGTACGTCCCGGTTCGGGGCGGCGTCGACCATTAAGGATCACACCTGCCATGACCAGCACTCCCGCTCCCGTCACCCTCGGCACCGAGCAAGTCCGCATCCGGCTGCACGAGCTGACCGTCATCGACGTGCGCACGCCCGCCGAGTACGCCTCCGGCCACCTGCCCGGCGCCGTGAACATTCCCCTGGACAGCATCCGGCGCGCTCTGCCGGAAATACGCCATGCCGCCGGGCGCGCCGACGTCCTTGTCGTGTGCGCCTCCGGCGGCCGGTCCGAGAACGCCTGCAAGCTCCTCGCCCAGCAGGGCATCGTCACGGCCACGCTCGCCGGCGGCACCGGCGCCTGGGCCACCGACGGGCACGACCTGCACCGGCCCGCCGCCTGTGACACGCGGGCCGGCTGGAGCATGGAACGCCAGGTCAGGTTCACTGCCGGCACCTTGGTGCTCCTTGGTCTGGCCCTTGGCCTGCTCGTGCATCCGGCCCTCCAACTGGCCTCGGCCGGCATCGCGGTCGGCCTCGTCTTCTCCGCCCTCACCGACACCTGCGGCATGGCGGCCGTGCTCGGCAAGTTGCCCCACAACCGCCCCCGCGCGGCCGACCTCGACGAGGCGCTGGCCGCGCTGCGTACCCGCTGAACTCCCCGGGCCTGGGCGGCGGCCGGGGGGTGCTTCGGGCGCGCGGGGTCAGTCGGCTCCGGTGGAGCCTGCGGCGGCCTTCCGGCGCACGTCCTGCATGTCGACGGTGCGGATCTTGGTGATGAGTTCCTCCAGCGCCTGCGGCGGCAGCGCTCCGGGCTGGGAGTAGAGCACGGTGCGGTCGCGGACGGCCATCAGGGTGGGGATGGAGGAGATCCGGAAGGCGCCGGCGAGTTCGGGCTGGGCCTCGGTGTCGACCTTGCCGAAGACGATGTCGGGGTGGCGCGCGGACGCCTTCTCGTAGACGGGGGCGAACCTGCGGCACGGCCCGCACCAGGCGGCCCAGAAGTCGATCAACACGATGTCGGAGCCGGTGACGGTCTCCTCGAAGTTGTCCTTGGTCAGTTCGACGGTCGGCATGGGAATCCTCTCCCCTCATATACCCCATCGGGTATCTGCGTCTGCTCGGTTCAACCCTTGCCGGTCCGGGTTTGTTCCAGGCAGACGGGCGGCAGCGGGAACCAGCGCATGCGCTCGAAGTCGGCCGGCAGTCCGGTGGGGCCGTCGCTTGACCGGTCGGCACGGCCGGCCAGCACCGCGCGGGCGGCGTCGAGTTGATCCGCCAGCGCCTCCTCGCCGAGTCGGCGGTGACGGCCGGCCGGGGAGATGATCCGCCCGTCGGTGCCGAATCGCAGGTCCGCCAGCCGCAACGGGAGATCCGTGGGGCCGCTGTGGTGGCGCCACTGCCCGGTGTGCGGGTCGAAGCGGTAGTCGGGCAGGAGCCGATGCCCGTGCGTGGCGATCAGATCGACGGCGTCGATGAGGTAGTCGCGGACGGTGTCGCTGATGAAGTAGTTGAAGTTGACGCGCGTCCAGCCGGGCTTGATGCCCTCGCAGCCGCGGGTGACCTCGTCGAGCAGGGCGTGCGAGGTGGTCGCGTCGATGGCGAGCAGGCGGTGGCCGTAGGGGCCGGCACAGGAGCAGCCGCCGCGGGCCTGGACGCCGAAGAGGTCGCTGAGCAGGGCGACGACATAGTTGTGGTGCAGGTAGGCGTGTTCGCCGTGGCGGATGCGGAAGGAGACGATGGACAGACGGCGGGCGTGGTGGTTGCCGAGGATCTCGATGCCGGGGTTGCGCTCCCAGGCCGCGAGCGCGCGGCGCCAGTGGCGCTCCTCGGCGGCCTGGATGCTGTCGGTACCGACCGCCTGCTTGAGCGCGAAGACCAGCCCGGCACGAATGGATTCGACGATCGCCGGAGTGCCGCCCTCCTCCCGGGCCACCGGGTCGTCGAGATAGCGGTGCCCGAGGGGGCCGACGAACGACACCGTGCCGCCGCCGGGCGCGGTGGGCACCGCATTGCGCACCAGTTCACGCCGCACGACGAGCACACCCGGGGTCTGCGGGCCGCCGACGAACTTGTGCGGGGACAGGAACAGCGCGTCCTTGTGGTCCCCGGAGCCCGGCGTGCTCTCCGCCATCCGGATCGGGATGTACGGTCCCGCGGCTGCGTAGTCCCAGAAGAACAGGGCGCCGTGTGCATGCAGCAGACGGGTGATGCGGCCGGTGTCGGTGAGGATGCCGGTGACGTTCGAGGCGGCGGAGAAGCTGCCGATCAGCAGTGGGCGCCCGGCATAGCGCCGTAGCTCCGCTTCGAGTTGGGCCGGGTCGATGTGGCCGTCCAGATCCTCCTCGACGACCACGACGTCCGCGATCGACTCCCGCCAGGGCAGTTCGTTCGAGTGGTGCTCGTACGGTCCGACGAAGACCACGGGACGCTCGCCCTCGGGCGGCTTCACCGGGGCGGCGCAACTCCAGGATGGCGACCAGCTTGTTGACTGCCGCAGTGGCGCCGGAGCCGCAGAAGATCACCAGGTCGTCCTCGGTGCCGCCGACCGCCTCTCGGATGATCCGGCGGGCGTCCTCGCGTATCCGGGTGGTCTGCCAACCGGTGCTGGAGCTTTCCGTGTGGGTGTTGCCGTAGCGCGGCAGCACCTGTTCGCGGACGAAGTCCTCGACGAAGCCGAGGGCGTGTCCGGAGGCGGTGTAGTCGGCGTAGACGATCCGCTTCGGGCCGTACGGGCCGTCCAGCACCTCGTCGTCACCGATGAGCCCGGCCCGGATCCGGGCGGGCCACGCCGACACGGACGACAGGGAGGCCGTACTCATGGCTCCAGCTCGATGTTGATCTCGGGCGGCCGGTTCAGGGTGTTGTGGACCGTGCAGTGCGAGACCACGGCCAGCAGGCCCGCGCGGCGCTGCTCGGGCAGCTCCGACGGTGCGACGACCACCAGGCGCACGGAGGCAACCCGCGCCGGGCGATCGGTGGCCATGGTGAACTCCGCGCGCACGCGCAGTCCGGTGCCGGGCAGACGGTGCCGGTGGAGGTAGCGGCCCGCGTAGAAGGCGACGCAGGTGGCCAGCGAGGCCGCGAAGAGCTCGGTGGGGGTGGGCGCGGTGTCCGTGCCGCCCGCCTCCAGGGGCTGGTCGACATGGAGGCGGTGTTCGCGGATGTCCACGCTGTAGGCGTCGCCTTCGACGTGGATGACCTCCAGACGATGCACGTCCACGGACTGGGGGTGGTTCGTACCGAGGGTCTGGGGTGTGCTGCCGGTCATGGCCGGGCCCTTCTCGCTGATGAAGACTGCCCCGGTTTCCAGTCGACCGCGGAGTGCGAGGGCGGGGTGAGGGACCGACGGGGTGCATCGAGGACCGTTCGGCCCTCGTGTCTGATGCCACGGCCATATACCCTGCCGGGTATTTCATCTGGGTGTTCATTACCCCGGTGGGTACTGGGCTGGGGACCAGCGGCCCATGCCCCGCTCTCATCCGCCGCACGACAGTGGGGTCATGGGCAAACACATCGTGATTCTCGGCGGCGGAACCGCCGGCACCATGACGGCCAACCGCCTGCGGCGCACGTATGACCAGCGCGAGTACCGGATCACGGTCGTCGACCAGAACGACGACCACCTCTACCAGCCTGGCCTGCTGTTCGTGCCCTTCGGGCTCGCCCAGCCCCACCACCTCGTCCGTTCCCGTCCCCGGCAACTGGACCCGGCCGTCGACTACAAGCAGACCCGGATCGAGCGGGTCGACCTGGACACGCGGACCGTGCACCTCGCCGGTGGCATCCGGCTGCCGTACGACATCCTCGTGGTCGCCACCGGGGCGACGCTGCTGCCGGAGGAGACCGAGGGGCTGACCGGACCCGGCTGGGGCGAGAAGGTCTTCACCTTCTACGACCTGCCCGGCGCGGCCGGCCTGCACGGCGCGCTGGAGCGCTTCGACGGCGGCCGAGTGGTGATCGACGTGGCCGACCTGCCCGTCAAGTGCCCTGTCGCCCCCCTGGAGTTCGCCTTCCTCGCCGACTGGTACTTCCAGCGGCGTGGCATCCGCGACAAGGTCCAACTCACCTATGCCACCCCGCTGGACGCGGCCTTCACCAAGCCGGTCGCGGCCAATGCGCTGGGCGGGCTGCTCAAGGATAAGGGCATCGAGCTGGTCACCGAGTTCACACTCGGCGAGGTCGACGGCCCCGGCGGCCGGCTCGTGTCGTACGACGAGCGCGAGGTGCCCTTCGACCTGACGGTCGTCGTGCCGCTGCACGGCGGCGCGGAGTACGTGGGCCGCTCCGAGGGCCTGGGCGACGAGCTTGGCTTCGTGCCCGTCGACCCGCACACCCTGCAACTCCCCGGCCGACCCGAGGTGTTCGCGATCGGGGACGCAGCGGGTCTGTCGGCATCGAAGGCGGGCTCGGTGGCGCACTTCGAGGGCGAGGTGCTGGTGCATAACATGGGCCGCTTCCTTGCCGGAGCACCTCTGGACGCCTCCTTCGACGGACACGCCAACTGCTTCGTCGAGACTGGTTTCCACAAAGCGTTGCTGATCGACTTCAACTACGACACGGAACCGCTTCCCGGCCACTTCCCGGGCCCCGTCGGCCTGCCTTTGCTGAAGGAGTCGCACGCCGCCCACTTCGGCAAGCTCGCCTTCGAGTGGCTGTACTGGCACAGCCTGCTGCCCGGCCGTGAACTGCCTGGCATCGGCTCGGCCATGCCTGAGCGCGGCAAGAACCGCGTATCCGCCTGATAGCCGCGTGGCAGTCCAAGGCCACCTGTCCGCCCAAGGGGAGAGGATTCCGTCATGCCCACTGCCACCTACGACAACACCCCCGTCCCCGTCGACGAGGAGGGCTTCTTCACCGACCCGGCCCGCTGGAGGGAGGCGATGGCCCGGCAGATCGCCGCGGAGGCCGGGATCGACACGCTGACCGACCGGCACTGGACCGTCATCCGCTTCATGCGCGAGCAGTACGCGGCCAAGGGCACCGGACCGACCGTCCGCGTGCTCGGCAAGGCCTCCGGCGTGAGCGTCAAGGAGCTCTACCAGCTCTTCCCCAAGGGGCCGGCGAAGACCGCCGCGAAGATCGCCGGCATTCCCAAGCCCCGCGGCTGCATCTGAAGGAGCGCGAGCCGTCATGGCCGACACCGCCACCATCCAGAAGGTATCGATCATCGTCTCCAAAGGGTCCCTGGAGGGGATCTACCCGGCCCTGATCATGGCCAACGGCGCCCGCGCCGAAGGTATCGAGGCCGATCTGTTCTTCACCTTCTTCGGGCTGGACGCGATCACCAAGAAGCGCTGGGAACACATCAAGCTCGCCACCGTCGGCAACCCCGGCCTGCACCTGCCCACCCTCCTGGGCGGCCTGCCCGGCGTTCCGGACCTGGTGACCCGGTACATGGAACGCAAGATGGAGGGGCTCGACATCCCGCCCATCCCCGAGTTCATCGAGATGATCGCCGACACCGGCGCGGGCATCTACGCCTGCAAGGCCTCCGTCGACCTCTTCGAACTCGCCAAGGACGATCTCGTCGACCAGGTCCAGGGCGTCATCACCGTCGGCGAGTTCTACGCGCACGCGGCCGGCGGCCAGATCATCTTCACCTGAGATGAGCAGCACAGATGCCGGGCGCGGTCTGCCGGACGGGATACGGCGCGTACTGGCGGTGGTCGCCCATCCCGACGACGAGTCGTTCGGCCTGGGTGGCCTGCTCGCCCTGTTGTCCGGCTCCGGTGTGCCCACGGCGGTGCTCTGCTTCACCCATGGCGAGTCGTCCACGCTGCACGGCAGGCCTGGTGACCTGCGCACCGTGCGGGCGGACGAACTCGCCTGCGCGGCAAGGGAACTGGGTGTCGAGCGCGTGGAACTGGCCGGGCACCCGGACGGAGCTCTCGACGGCATCCCGGTGCCCCGGCTCGCCGCGGAGGTGATCCGCCTCATCGGCGAGCAGCGCCCCACCCACCTGCTGGTATTCGACACGGGGGGTGTCACCGGGCACCGGGCACCGGGATCATCAACGGGCCACGAGTGCCGCCCTGTTCGCCGCCCGCGGGTCGGGTGTCGCCGTCGTCGCGTGGACCCTGCCGCGGCACGTGACGGAACGGCTGAACGCCGAGTTCGGTACATCCTTCCTCGGACGTGACCCGGCCGGGTGCCGTGTCGTCGAGCCGGTGCCGCGCGAGCGGCAGGGCCGTGCGATCGCCTGTCATGCAAGTCAGTCCCCCCCCAACAACCCGGTGCTCTGGCGCCGTCTGGAACTCCTGGGCGACCGGGAGTACTTGCGTGTCCTGGAGTGACACGAACACGCGCCTGAGTCAGAGTGAGGGGAAGCCCTCGCGCGTCGGCCCGACGGGCTCGGTGGCGTGCTCGGCGAGGCCGACGAGCAGCAGGGTTCCGCCCGGGCGGACGGCAGCGGCGGCGCGGGGCAGCACCTGCGCCATCTCGGGCCACGGCAGGTGCAGATACGCGATCAGCGCCAGGTCGTACGTCGCTTCCGCCGGCGTCCAGAGAGTGAGATCGGCGTGCACGGTGCGCAGCCGCACCCCACGGTCGGCGGCCAGCGCCTCGGCCTTCTCCAGGGCTACGGCGGAGAAGTCGACGGCGTCCACCTCCCAGCCCCGCTCCGCGAGCCACACCGCGTTGCGGCCTTCGCCGGCGGCGAGGTCCACCGCCCGTCCGGACGGCTTCAGACCGGCCAGCTCCTCGGCGACGAAGGGGTTGGGCTCGGCCTTCCACACCAGTTCGCTGCCGCGGTAGCGCTTGTCCCAGCTCGCCGCGTCCATGTCCGCCGCCTCATTTCTCCGCGTGCGCGGAATCGTCGTCCGTGTCGATGTCGTCGTCCGGGTCCATCGTGTCGTCCCCCGCGAGCAGATAGGGGTAGGGACAGCTGCTGGGGTCCGGGGCGATGCAGGCGTTGCAGGGGCGGGATCGGTCCAGGACGCACTTCGGGGTCGGTCTCACGCTTCACCGCCTTCGTCATCCGGGGTGGCGAAGCGTTCGGACAGCTGCCCCGAGGCGCGTCTGAAGGCCAGGACGGGAACGTAGTGCCGCACGCGCGCGTCGGAGAAGAAGGCGAACGCCTCCGCTGACGCCGTCGCCAGGGTCTCGGACGGGAGGTGCGGGAATCGGTGTGTGAGCCGCTCCTGGACGTCCTGGCGGGCGCGCTGCTCCGCCGCTGGTGTCGGTGGGCCGGCCGGTCGGGTGTCGGGGCAGTGACGGCCCGGTTGGATGGCCCGGTCGGTGATGATGGCGCGGGAGATCACCTTGCACCCCTCTGAGATGGGATTCGGGGTCCGGGTCAGGCGAGCGTCAGGAACAGCTTCTCCAGTTCGGCCTCGCTCAGCGGCGGGACGTTCCCCCGCTGTCGTTCGGTGAGGCACTGGCGAATGCCGCCCGCCACTATCTTGAAGCCGGCCCGGTCCAGGGCGTGGGAGACCGCGGACAGCTGGGTGACGACGTCCTTGCGGTCGCGCTCCGCCTCGATCATGGCGATGACCGCGGCCAGTTGTCCCTG
Source organism: Streptomyces sp. 7R007 (assembly GCF_054850255.1). Classification (NCBI taxonomy): domain Bacteria; kingdom Bacillati; phylum Actinomycetota; class Actinomycetes; order Kitasatosporales; family Streptomycetaceae; genus Streptomyces; species Streptomyces sp. 7R007. The sequence continues at coordinate 22,524 of NZ_JBTWMV010000063.1, forward strand.
GGCCCGCCGCAGCCGATTGAGCACCTCGGCCCACGAGTCCGCTTCCCTGTCGTCGGTGCTCACGACTTCGGTGATGTTCACCGGGCACCTCCTCAGGGCCGGGTTCCGGGAGCATGTACCACGTGCCTAGGTGTCCTGCGGCGAGGCGGCGGTGCCGTTGCCGCGTACTGTCTCGACACCGGCGCCGAGCGAGACCGCAGTCCCGCTTGCGTCATCCGGCACGGCCGAGACGTCGTTGGTTTGCTCGGGCGTTCGTCCGGAGCGTCTTAGCAGGTACCAGCTGACCCCGACTCCCGTAGTGGCGGCCACGAAGGCCCATGTCCAGGGGCTGGGGAGCAGGGTGTGGCGCAGATCGGAGCCGGTCTGCTGGCTGAGGACGAAGACGCCCATGACGGCGACGAACCAGCCGAAGGACTTGCGCAGCGCGTCCTGCGGGATCCGCCCGGCGAGCAGGCCGCCGACCAGGCTGCCGATCACGGCGGTCGCCGTGATGACGGCCGCCAGGGTCCAGTCGATGTGCACGCTGGCGAGGTATCCGGCCAGGCCGGCGAAGGACTTCATGGAGATGACCAGCAGTGAGGTGCCGACCGCGACGGTCATCGGCAGCCCGCCGAGGAGCGCGAGCGCGGGCACGACGAGGAAGCCTCCGCCGGCGCCGACCAGTCCGGTCACCAGGCCCACGACGATGCCGTCCAACAGGACGTGCATGACAGGGAGTTCATGGTGGACCTTCTTCGGTGCCTGCCGGCGTCCGCGGATCATGGCGACGGCCGTGGCGATCATCATGAGGGCGAAGGCGACGAGCAGGACGGTGCCGGGGATGAACTCGGCGAGCCGTCCGCTCGCGTAGGCGCCGGTCATGCCGGCCAGGCCGAACAGCAGCCCGGTGCGCCAGCGCACGCGTCCGGCACGGGCGTGGGAGACGACGCCGGCGGCGCTGGTGACGCCGACGACGAACAGGGAGGTGGCGATGGCCTGCTTGGTCTCCATGCCGGCCAGGTAGACCAGGATGGGGACGGTCAAGATGGACCCGCCGCCGCCCAGGATGCCGAGGCTGACGCCGATGAGCAGGGACGCGGCGATGATGACGGCGATCATGGCGTGCCCCGCAGGGCGGCGACGACCGTGTCGAGGTCGGTGCGCGGGCTGCGGTTGTAGGGCAGTTTCGACAGCAGCACGCCCAGCGCGCAGGTGTTGGTCAGCGCGGCGACGGTCAGCCCCGCGCCGACGGCGGTGCCGATCAGGTGCAGTCCGGGCACGAACAGCCCCGCGACGCCGGTCACCAGGACCCGGGCTCCGGCGACGAGCCGGACTTGGCGCACCAGGTCCCAGCGCTCGGGCCCGCGGGTGAGCGGGCCTCCGGCGGTCTCCCAGGCCAGGACGCCGCCGTCGAGGATGCGCAGGTTGGGCAGTCCGGCTTCGGCGAGGGCCTGTTCGGCCTGGGCGGCGCGAGCGCCGGAGCGGCAGATGAGGATGACGTTCTCATCCAGGGGGTGGCGCAGTTCGGCGCGGTGTTCACCCAGGGTATCGAGGGGGATGTTGTAGGAGCCGGGAATATGGGCAGTGCGGAACTCGCCGGGCGTGCGCACGTCCAGCAGTCGCGGACCCTGGCCGGACCGGGTGAGATCGCGCAGGGCGGCGGGATCGAGCCCTGGTTTGTCGGCATGCATGGTCATCGCTGGGTTCCCTGGTGTGTTCAAGGCCGTTGAGGGGGCGGGCGGCGGCCGATACCCGTGACCGCCGCCCGGAGTGCGGAGTGCGGAGTGCGGGGTGCGGTGGATCAGACGTCGGCGGCTGCGGGCAGGGCGAGCCAGGCGCCGTAACCGCCGAGCAGGTCGGAGACGTCGCTGCGGCCCTGGTGGCGCAGCAGGCTGGCGGCGATGGAGGAGCGGTGGCCGCCCGCGCAGTGCACGACCAGGGCACGGTCGGCCGGGATCTCGTCGGCGCGGCGGGCGAGTTCGGCCAGCGGGATGTGCAGTGAGCCCTCGATGAAGCCCTCTTCGCGCTCGCCGGTGTTACGCACGTCCAGCACCAGCGGCGGTTCCGCTCCGTCCAGCAGCCGGCGCAACTCGTCGACGGTCAGGCGGCTGGCCTGCTCCATCTCGTGGGCCAGGGCCGGGAAGGCGCCCTCGGGCTCGCGCAAATAGCCGCCGACCTTGTCAAAGCCGATCCGGGCGAGGCGGGTGACGACCTCCTCCTCGCGGTCCTGCGGCGCGATGACGACGACCTCCTGCTCGGGGGCGACGACCATGCCGGCCTGCTCGGCGAAGCGGCCGTCGGCGGGGACGTTGACCGAGCCCCGCAGATACCCGGGCGCGAAGTCCTGGGGGGAGCGGGCGTCGAGGACGACGGCGCCGGCCGCGCGCCGCCGCATGAAGTCCTCGACCGACAGTGGACGGGGCGCGGCGGCCGCGTCGAACAGGCCGTGCTCCTTGCGGTTGAGGATGGCGTCGTAGACGAAGTAGGCGGGCGCGGACGGCTGACCCTCCGTCACCAGCGACACGAACTTCTCCTCGCTCATCGGCCGGCAGGCGTAGTTGGTGGTGCGCTGCTCGCCGATGGTGGACTGGCGCTGGGTGGAGAGGTTCTTGCCGCAGGCGGAGCCGGCGCCGTGGGCGGGGAAGACGCGGACGGCGTCGGGGAGGTCCATCAGCTTGTTCTGGATGGTGTCGTAGAGCATCTTGCCGAGTTTGTCGGCGGTCACGCCGATGGAGGCGAGCAGGTCGGGCCGGCCGACGTCGCCGATGAAGAGCGCGTCGCCGGTCAGCACGCCGTAGGGGACGGCGTCACCGGCGTGCTCGTACACCAGGACGCTGATCGATTCCGGGGTGTGGCCCGGCGTTTCGAGGATCTGGAGGGTGACGTCGCCGAGGGTGATGCGTTCGCCGTCGACGAGCTTGTGGATGGGGTACTCGGCCTCGGCGCGCCGCCCGTAGCCGATCCAGGCGCCGGTGCGGTCGGCGAGCTCGAGGTGGCCGGCGAGGAAGTCGGCGTGGAAGTGGGTGTTGATGACTGCCTCGATGGTGAAGCCGTGTTCGGCGGCGTCGGTGAGGTATTCGGAGACGTCGCGGCGTGGGTCGACGACGACGGCCTTGCCGGTGGTCTCGTCGGCGATCATGTACGACGCCTGGGAGAGGCAGTCGAGGTAGTACTGGGCGAAGAACATGGTCGGGTGACCTCCGTGTCGGATGCGGTGAATTAACCTGGGGGGTATATAGACGGGTCTGGTCCGCCCCTGTCGGAGGGCGGCGTGTGGTGGTCGGCCCGGGTCGGGGGATGCCCGGGCCGACCGGTCACAGGCGGCCGGTGAGCATGCCGTGCCAGTAGATCGGCGGCAGTCCGTACCGCTTGAACAGCCACATCGTGCGCCGCTCCTTGAAGGGGTCGAGCAGCGGGAACGACGGGGTGGGGTTCAGTTCGTAGTCGAACTCGGCGAGCAGCATCCGGTCGCGGGCGGTCACCAGCGGGCAGGACGTGTAGCCGTCGTACCGATGCGACGGGGTATGGCCGTTCATGACGTCGAGCAGGTTGCCGGCCATGACCGGGGCCTGCTTGCGCACCGCGGCACCGGTCTTGGAAGTAGGCAGGTTCGCCACGTCGCCCAGCACGAAGACGTTCTCGTGCGACGGGTGTTGGAGGGTGTGTTTGTCGGCGGCGACGAAGCCCTGGGGGCTGGCCGGGTCGGCGAGCGGGCTCGTCTTGACCCAGTCGGGGGCGCTCTGCGGCGGCACGGCGTGCAGGAGGTCGTAGCCGAGGCTCTCCTTCCTGCCGTTCGCGTGGTCGGCGATCGTGACCTCGCGGGCGTCGCTGTCGACGGCGGCCATTTCGGAGCGCAGCCGCACCTCGATGCCGTACCGGGCCGCCACCTGCTCCAGCACCCGCGACCAGGCGGGCACCTTGAACATCGCGGGATCGGGGATGACGAGGACGATGCGGATCTGGTCCAGGACCTTCCGCTTGCGCCAGTGGTCGGCGGCCAGGTAGGCGATCTTCTGCGGGGCGCCGCCGCACTTCAGCGGGGTCGCCGGGTGGGTGAAGACGGCGGTACCGGAACGCATGTCCTTGATCAGCTCCCAGGTGCGGGAAGCGTATTCGGGTGCGTAGTTGCTGCTCACCCGGTCATGGCCCACCGACTCGGCCAGCCCCGGCACGCCGTCCCAGTCGAGCTGCAGACCGGGTGCCATGACCAGGTACTCGTAGGTGAGTTCCGCGTCCCCGGAGAGCGTCACCGTACGGGCCTCGGGGTCGACGGCCAGGGCGCGGCGGCGGACCCACCGCACGCCGTCCGGGATGACCGATCCCTCGGGGCGGCGGGTGGCGCGCAGGGGTGCCTGACCACCGCCGACCAGGGTCCACAGCGGCTGGTACCAGTGGGTGTCGGACGGTTCGATCAGGGTGATGTCGCTGACTCCGGCGCGGCGCAGCCGGGCGGCGACACTGATGCCGGCGCTGCCGCCGCCGATGACGGCAACGCGGTGTCGGCCGGAGATCGGAGTGTCGGTGGGGGAGGGGGTGGCGGCCAAGGCAGGGCTCCTTTCCGGCTGGCCGTTGTACTGGTGTCGGACGGGGTCAGGCGGCGTGCTCGTGGGAACCGGCCGCGACGGGACGTCCGGCACGGGCCCAGGCGCCCGTGCCGCCGGTCACGGAGTAGGCGTCGAGGCCGCGGGAGGTCATCCAGTTGGCAGCCGTCTTGCTGCGGTTGCCGCTGGCGCAGATCACGAACACCGACCGGCCGGTGGGCAGTTCGCCGCAGCGGGCCGGCACGGTGCGCAGTGCCATCAGGCGGGCGCCGGGCACGTGTCCGGCGGCGTACTCGTCCGCCTCGCGTACGTCGACCACGAGCGCGCCGTCGGCCCAGGCCGCCGCGAACGCTTCCTGTGTCACTTCACAAGCGACTTCCTTACCTCCTCAATTACCCCCGGGGGTATCTTGTTTGGGAGGGTACGGCGACTCAAAAGTCGCGTCAAATACCCCCGGGGGTATTTGTCTAGGAGGTAACTCGTGGCTCTACACCGGGACCGGAAACGAGCCGTGACCCGTGCGGCATGGCCCTGGGCACCCGGAGGGTCATCCGCGTCCCGCCGTCCAGTACCGAGGCCGCGGTGACCGTGCCGCCGTGGGCGGTGACCAGCTCCTTGACCACGGCCAGGCCGATGCCGCTGCCACCTCCGGCACGAGCGCGGGACCCGCGCCACAGCCGGTCGAAGACGTGCGGCAACTCGGCGGCGGGGATGCCCGGGCCGGTGTCGGCCACCTCGACGAGAGCTTCGGTGGGCGTGGCGGACGTCGTGACGGTGACGGTGTCGCCGGGACGGCAGTGGCGGGCGGTGTTGCTGAGCAGGTTGCCGAGGGCCTGGTGCAGGCGGTCGGCGTCGGCGCGCACCGGCAGTGGAGCGGGGCCGGGGACGGTGTGCACGGTCAGCCCGGCGGTGCGCAGTTCGGCCTCCCGTTCGGCCACGGCGGCCTCGGTCAGGGCGGTCAGATCCACCTCGGCCAGGTGCAGGGACAGGCGGGCCGACTCGGCCTCGGCGAGTTCCCCGAGGTCGTCGATGATGCGGCCAAGGCGCAGGGCCTGGTCGTGCAGGGAGGCCAGGCGCCCAGGCGAGGGGTCGGTGTAGCCGTCGCGCAGTTCCTCCAGCCCCGCCCGCAACGAGGCCAGGGGCGTGCGCAGTTCGTGGGCGACGTCTGCGGCGAGCCGGTGGCGGGCCTGCTCCGCGTGGCCCACGTCGTCGGCCATGGCGTCGAAGGCGCGGGCAAGATCGCCCAGTTCACCGGGCGCGTCGATCCGGGCCCGGGCGCTGCGGTCCCCGGCGGCCAGCGCACGGGCCGTGGCGGCGACCCGGACCACGGGAGCCGTCAGGCGCCGGGTGACGAACCAGCTCACACCCAGCGCCAGAGCCAGCGCACCGGCGGCGGCCGCGGCCACCCAGCCCCAGGCGACGGACAGACCCGCCGACCCGGAGCCGGCCGAGAAGGCCAGGTGCACGGAGCCGATGGTGCGGCTGCCGACCACCACGGCCGCGCTCGCACCGGGCCCGTTGCTCATGCCCCGCCCGTGGTGCCCCTGCCCCGAACCGGGCATGCTGTGCTCGTCCCGGGACCCGGAGCCGCCGGAGATCATCTCGTCGTCCGCGTTGCGCACCGTGAGCACCGCCCCGGCGCCCGCGGCGAGGGCACGCGCCGATGTCAGGTCGGCCGCCGACCAGCCGCCTTCGGCCCGGTAGGCGTCGGCGGCGGCCGCGGCCACCCGGGAAGCCGTCCGCTGGCGGTCGGCTTGGTGGGCGCTGCTGAGCCCGCGGTCGGTTCCGACGAGCGCCGCGGCCGTCAGCAGGGCCACGGAGGCCAGCGCCACCACGGCGAACGCGGCGAACAGGCGTCGCCCGAGCGGGCCGAGCCCGCCCGGCGGCCGAACGCCGGAGCGCGGCGAGCCGGGCTCACGCGTCACGGGACCACCCCAGCCGGTAGCCCACGCCCAGGACCGTCTCGACAAGTTCGGGCCCGGCGCTCCCGAGCTTGTGCCGCAGATTCTTCACATGCGAGTCGATCGTCCGCTCGTACCCGGCGAACTCGTAGCCGCGCACCCGGTTGACCAGCTCATAGCGCGAGAACACTCGACCGGGCACCGAAGCCAGCGCGGTCAGCAGACCCCACTCGGTGGGCGTCAACTCCAGGGAACAGCCATCCAGTACTGCCTCGTGCCGGGCCTCGTCGATCCGCAGCCGCTCGTTGCCGTACGACACAACGGGCGCCACTCCCGTCGCCGTAGCCCCGACCCGCTGCAGCACCGCACCCACCCGCAGCACCACCTCGGTGGGACTGAACGGCTTGGTCACATAGTCGTCGGCACCCAGCCGCAGCCCGTGGATACGATCCTCGACGGTCGTACGCGCGGTCAGCACCACCACCGGCACCCGGCCGCGCTCACGGGCCTCGCGCAGCACCTCGTCACCGTCCACGTCCGGCAGCCCGAGATCCAGCAGCGTCAGATCGATCCCCGGCTCACCGAGCAGCCGCACCGCCTCCGCACCCGAGCCGGTCGTCAGCACCCCGTACCCCGCGCGCTCCAGGTAGCGGCGCAGCAGGTCACGGATCTCCCTCTCGTCCTCGACGACGAGCACGGTGGCGGCCATGTCCCACACCTACGCGTCACACGCCCGCCCCCGGGAGGGGCCGAACAGCCCTAAACCGCCCGGCGGTCTTCTCCATCCCGTCTCCACACGCAGCGCACGACGACTGCAGGACCGGGCGCGACGGTGACGGTGCGGGAACGGAAGAGGTTCCCGCACAGTCGAGGAGGTTCGCCATGAAACGCAACGTCAGGATCGCGACGGCTGTCACCGCGGGCGTGCTCGCCATCGGCGGAGTGCTGGCCGGCGGCGCGATGGCGGCGGGCACCGATGACACCCCGGCGCCGGGCACCACCGCGCAGCAGCAGATGATGACAGGCCGTCAGCACCACGCCGAACGGCAGGGTGAGCCCATGCACGACGCCCGCCGCGACGGGAGCTGCACTGGCTACAGCGCCCTCGCCGCGCAGGGCACCCTGACCGCGGCCCAGAAGACCACGCTGGCGGGCATGGCCGAGGAGGAGAAGCTCGCGCACGACCTCTACGCCGCGTTCGCCGCACGCTACGACGTACAGGTCTTCGAACGGATCGCTGCGGCCGAGACCAACCACCTGAACGCCGTGCGCACCCTGCTGGACCGCTACGACGTCACCGACCCGACCGCCGGCAAGCAGGCCGGTGAGTTCACCGACCCGACCGTCCAGGCCACCCACGACCGGCTGTTGAAGCAGGGCGAGGACAGCCTGTCCGGAGCCCTGAAGGCCGGGCGCACGGTCGAGTCCGAGGACATCGCCGCACTGACCAAGGCGCTGTCCGGACTCACCGCCCCGGACACGCGCCAGGTGTACACCAACCTGCTCGCCGCCTCCGAGAGGCACCAGGCGGCATTCGAGCACTGGATCGCCGCGGAATAAGGAGGTGAAGGCCGGTACGCATGTGTGTTGCTCGGGCCGGGGCGCCCGGCCGGCTGCGGTCGGCCGCGTTCATCACGCGTCGTCGGAATCCGGTTGCGTAGGTGTCGTTGGACAAGCTCCGGACGACCCGGTCGACGGCAGTACGCGGAGCCGTTGCGCCCCGTCCGGAGCCGAAAGGATCGACGGGCCGATGGCCGCGGGCCCGCAAACATACGCTGGGCCCGGTCTCAGATGATCCGGAAGCGTACGAGCACAGCCTTCCCCGTCCTGGAGCGGGCACGACGGCAATGCCACCGTCGTAAAGTTGCGCCACTTCGATGACCGCGCCGAGGCCCCGCCCGTTTCCTCACTGTCGGTAGACAGTACATTGGTGGCTCGGTCCGCTACGCCCACCAGAAGAGCGGTGCGGCCCAGTGCCGGATGTACATCCACGGTCGGGAAGCAGGCGCCGGCGTGCCGTATGGCATCGGCAACCAGGTCACCGATACCCAGCATCGCCGCGTCCACAAATGCTGATCCCGGGCGCCCTCAAGTTCCGTCAGAGCTCTCTGGGCGCGGTCGTAAACGTACAGGTACTCCTGCCCAACCCTGTCTGTGCGCCGTTCGAAGCGCAAGGCGTAGGGCTCGACCAGGCGCCGGTGTCCCTCATAGGTCATCAGCATCAGTTTTCACTTGACGCCCGCTTCCATGAGCGGCGTCCGCAGGCCTGCCGGGTGAAGAGCCAGGGCTGTTGCAAGGTCTATCGATCTTGGATCGTCGCTCTTCGGGCCAGGCTACGGAGATCCAGCGGGCGGTGGAAGGGTTGGTAGGACATCTCGCGGAGCCCGGCAGCGGCGTTCGGGTGACCTGCCGCTCGTAGCTGGCTGATCGCAAACCTGCGGAGGGTGGCCATGTTGTCGAGGCCGCGGCCGGTGCGAATCCCGCGCACGCCGCCGGCCGAAGAACACCGGCCAGTGGCAGCCGCACTACGCCACCCGCTCCGGCGTCGAAGGCACGTCGCCCAAGGACTACGCCGCTGCGGTCTCCGCACAAGCCGCTATATCGGCCTGACCAAAATCCGCCCTCAACACGCGCTCACCGTCGCCACCCTCACCAGCCGACGGCCTGGCTCATCGGGACACCACTGGCCAGCACCCGCACCTTGCGCTTCCGCGGTCTGCGCCCCGCACAGACACCGTCGAATTCGCCAACGATGTCCTTCAAGGCGTGCGATCCACGCAACGGCCCAGCAGACGGACACGGCTGTGATGGGACGGTGACGACTCAGGTCATCGTTCTCGGTTGCGGCTTCAGTACGGGCAGGGTGGGGATCGCCTGGCAGCTGTCGGGGGTGGTGCGCGGCACCAGCCGCAGTGTCCCGGCGACCACGCGCGTGTCAAAGGCCCATCGCGCGCCGTCGGCCACCAGCCACAACACCACCGGGCCTTGTGCCGCCATGTCCAGGAGTGCCGCGTATTTGCGCCGGTGGTTGTGCTTGACTGACTCTTGCGGATTCGCGCTCAGCCTGAGCAGCGAGGACAACAGCTCCATCAGTCCGTCTGGCGCCTCGACTCTGGCCTTGGCTTCCATGGCCAGCACCGGCACGCCACTGCTCTCCACCACTGCATCGAACTCCCCCTGCTCGAAGCGGATGTCCGGCCCCGCCACCCCATGAGTCAAAAGCAGCTCCGCCGCCGCTGCCATCTGAATCAGATACTCCAAATTGACCGCCACCCCCGAACCGTTGCGGCTGAACAAGGCATACCGGCCGCCGGACACCTTGGGCCGGAACGCCTGCGGCACGACGAACCCAGCGGAGTCCACATGCAGCACCCGCCGGTCGAGCGCCGTGAGGAAGCCAGCCGCTTCATCCGTCCGAAGGCATCGCCGGGACACTGCCAGGCGTGGCGTCAGCACATCGGGCCGCACGGCCGCGAATCCGACCGCCCACGCCTGCAGCAGCGCGTCAAGCCGCGCCGCAGCAGCCGGATACCGGACTTCTGCCGCCCCGCTAAGTTCCTCCGACTGCCTGCGCGCCCCGTTCCACCAGACGTCGCCCAAGACCGCCAGGACATACCCAGCTGACAAGACCCTGCTCCTTCCCGTACGCCACCCGCCCGAACCAGAGAATCGGAGGGCGAGGTCCGGATGTTCCCGCCCTTATACCGGTCCGCCTGCTCCGCAGTGATCCGAGCAGTTCTCACGGTCTCGGCGATACGTACCATCCACTCGAAGTTCACTCGAGCAGGTCGAGATGGCAGAAATGAATAAATTCGGGATGGCTACGACCACGGCGGACGCACCTGGTTATCGTCCGTCACCTCGTACAGGCCGATCCGCAGCCGGCGCCGCACATGCGCCGGAACCCGCTCGGCGGCCTTGACCGACGAAGTCGGCACGACCAGCGCGTACCGTACGCCCGGTGATTCGCTGGTCATACGGCGCAGGAGCTGCCCGTACGCGATGTCGGCGTCGACGCCCTTCTCGCTGGTCCGGCCCTTTGCTTCGCATATCAGGCATTCGCTTCCGCGTACCGCCTCCAGATCGGTCCAGCGGTCCGTCGGTGTTATTGGTGTCCAGCCCTGGGCCAGCAGCCAGGTGCGGAAGGTGTCCATGACCCGGTCTTCATCGCTGTTGCGTACCAGGATCTTCTTCAGCGCCGCGATGTCTGCCTCGTGGTTGCGGCGCAGGCGCCCGCGACGGTCGGCGTCGAGGTCGGCGGGGCGGATGACCACCAGCCGCAGCCCATGGGCGGGGATCTCGGTGCCGCGTCGGGCGTCGTACAGGGCCCGCTGCTCGCCCCGGTGGACGCCGCTGATGGTCAGCCTGGCTGGCTTGTCGAAGTGCGGCACCGGCTGGTCGTGCTGCACCTCTCGGTATTCGACGACGAGTTGGTGTCCTGGCCAGTAGGCGTCAACGGGCAGTTTGGCCTGCCGCCCGTTCGCTCCGGGGTCTCCCAGGAGCCAGTCGAACTTGTGCTGCGTCAGGGCCGTCTCACCAAGCACCTGGTTGCATAGGTTGACGACGTACGCCTCGTCGCTCTCGTCTCTTTTCCCCATCGCCGGGCATGATGCCACGTGCCGCTGACAAGAAGGGATGAGCGCGGTTGCGTAAACAGACAAAGCCTTCGATCCATGCGCCTGCCTGCGGCGTCGTGCTCCCGCGCGCTTCGCCGTTTCCTCGTGGGGGACGCAGCTCGCGAGCTGGCGCGGACGGGAGCGACAGCCGGGTTGGCGCGCGGTCGAGGGCGAAAATAGTGAGTACCGCGGCGTGGTCTGACGGCCAGCCGTTGTCGGCGACGGGAGCTGACCTTCAACCGTGACCCCACGCCTGATGCCGCCGCTGCACCGACCGCACGCTCCTGCTTCAGCAACCAGACCGGCCGACTCACCCGGCCATCGTTGCGGGCCTGGCGCCCCCATCGGTCTCGGCGCGGTGCAGCCACGTCGACAGAACGAGGTGCTCTGGAGGGCTGCGGCGGATCTGTCGCAGGCGAACCTGCCGGCACGATGACGTACCCGCTCATCCGTGAGCTGGCTGCCGCCGATGCTCCTCACCGGGTGCCGGTGGCGGTGACGTGCCAGGTGCTCGGACTGGCCCGCCGGCCCTGCTACCGGTGGCCGGCCCGGCCTGCCACCGACGCCGAACTGACTGAGGCGTACCGGGCCAACGCCTTGTTCGACGCGCACCGTAACGATCCCGAGTCCGGGCACCGCTTCCTTCTCGACGATGCCCGCGCCGCCGGAGAGGCCACGACCGAGCCCAAAGCCGGGTCACGGGTCCATGATGACCTGGTGCGGCGGAACTACTACGTGCTTCGGCTTCTCCTTGTTGCCGGCCGCAGTGACCGGAACGGCAAGCTGTGCCGAAGGAGCTGAAGGGCGACCCGCAGTGTCGACAGCATGGCAACGATGGTGACCACCGCAGCCCGTCGAGCGGCTGTGCTTCGGGCTGACCACCATCTCCTGACTGGTCTTCCCATACGGAACCAGCACATATGCCTGCTGCTCATGGCCGCCCCCGGCCCGCCTCCGGCCCCGGCATATCTGGAAGCTTGAAGTCCAGATTTGAGATCAGCAAGCAAGCCCTCTCAGAGGCCCTCAACATGGGGTGGAATCGGGATTGGCGACGGTCGCCGGTGGCTGCCGTATCGCAAGACAGCGCGTCACGATCGGCGAGGACCTCTCTACGACGACCTGATGATCCGCTTGGCCGAGGAACGTATGGGGGAGGGCTCGGCGGGATCGGGGGGGGGGTGCCTCTA
>NZ_JBTWMV010000064.1:0-34395 GCF_054850255.1 Streptomyces sp. 7R007
ATGATCCGGGGGGTGCTGTCGCCGGTCCTGGCAGCACCGGATGGTCGCTGATGGAAGCGTGTCCGCCTTCGGGCAGGGCTGCGTAATGTGGCTGCCGATCTCCGGTGCCCTGGCGGGCCACCGGTTGTGACTCCGGGGAGGGAAAGCCCGGTGACCAGCAACAACTTCACCTCGATCGACGTGTTCTGTGCCCTGGACGTGGGAAAGTCCGAGCACCACGGCACGGCCCTGCTGGCCGACGGCCGCATCACTTTCGACAAGCCGCTGCCCAACGGCGAGCCCCAGCTGCGGCAGCTGTTCGCCCGCCTGGGACGCAAGGGGAGGGTCCTGGTCGTAGTGGATCAGCCGGCCTCCATCGGCACCCTGGCGGTGACCGTCGCCCGCGCCTGTGGATGCGAGGTCGCCTATCCGCCGGGCCTGTCGATGCGCCGGCTGGCCGACCTGCACCCGGGCAGCGGCAAGACCGACGCCCGCGACGCCTACGTCATCGCCGATGCCGCCCGCACCATGCCCCACCTGCTGCACTCCATCGACCCGGCCGAGAGCGTGCGGGCCGAACTGACCATGGTCCTGGGATACGACGACGACCTCGCCCAGGACGCCACCCGCACCTCCAACCGGCTGCGCGGACTGCTCACCTCCATCCACCCCGCCCTCGAACGCGTCCTGGGGCCCCGACTGCGGCACCCGGCCGTCCTGGCCCTGCTGCAGACCTTCGGCTCCCCGGACCAGCTGACCCAGGCCGGCACCGAGCAGATCGCGCAGGTCATGCTCCAGGCCGCCCCGCGGATGCGCAGTGCCCACACCCTCGCCGACCAGATCACCGCCGCGCTGGCCGAGCAGACCGTCACGGTTCCCGGAACCGCCTCGGCGGGAGAGATCGTCTCCGGCCTGGCCGAGGCCCTCGCGGTCCTCCTCAAGCGCCGCGAAGTCCTGGAGACCCGCGTCGCAGCCCTGCTGGAGGCGCACCCTCTCGCGAAGGTCCTGACCTCCATGCCCGGGGTCGCGGTCAGGACCGGTGCCCGCATCCTGGCCGAGGTCGGCGACGCCAGCGCATTCCCCACCGCCGCCCACCTGGCCTCCTACGCGGGACTGACCCCCACCACCCGTCGTTCGGGAACCTCCATCCGGGGCGAAGGGCCGCCCCGCGGCGGCAACAAGACACTCAAACGGGCCCTGTTCCTGGCCTCGTTCGCCTCGCTGAGCAGCCCCGAATCGCGGGCCTACTACGACAGGAAGCGCGCCGAGAAGAAGCGCCACAACGCAGCCCTCATCTGCCTCACCCGCCGCCGCGTCGACGTCCTGCACGCCATGCTCAAGCACCGCACCCTCTACCAACCCGGGCACGAACAAACAGCCTGACCAAGCCCACAGACCTTGACCGAACAGATAGAAGCACCCCCCGGTAGGGCGCCGGGTGCCGCCGGCGGCGGTGAAGCACGGATCGCCGTGTCGCCGGGTCGGTAGGCCGGTCGGTCTTCGCAGGCACCTGAACGGTGGTCGTGCTCCTTTCCCGGATCAGGCTCCGCCAAGACGATCCTTCGTCGAAAACACGTTCGGTCGGGGGGTGGGACGAGATGTTGCTCGCGCGTCGTCACAGCGTCGCTTCGGTAAGGCGTACGCCAGTCGGATCTTCACGGAAGTTTGCCTATTTTCAGAGGCGTGCCGTGATTCAGGAATACGTACGTGGTCGTGTCCCTCGTTGTGCAACGTCATTGCTTTAGCCGTGCACTGCCTTGTCAAGGACGCCGTCCGTGATGATCGTGGTGCGGAGGGTGTAGCGCATGCACTTTCGGGGGCGGCGGTCGCGGGTGAAGGGGTACTTGCTGTGCCGTTTACGCATCCGCGCCTTCAGCCGATGACGGGGGCGTGGCGGGTGCAGGCCGGCCAGGGCGGCGCGGCCGATCGCGCCCACCAATGTGGCTGCAGCCACGATCGTCATTCCCTCACCGGCGACGATGGTGTCGGCGGCGGCTCGGAGCAGGACCGTGAAGTTGAGGCGGTGCGAGGGGAGTTCCGCGTAGACGAGAGTGAGATCGTCCGCGGTGCGGACCAGGGCCTGATAGACGGTGAGCAGTGCGTGCAGCTCCTGCTCGATGCCGGGAACGGTGCGTGAGGGCAGGATCCGGCCGCCCAGGATCGTGGACTTCAGCGAGGGGTAGCAGGTCTCGGCCTCCCAGCGGCGGTGATGGATTTCGATCAGCTCGCGGGCGGGATACCGGTCGGCGTCGAGCAGGCTGGTGATCAGGCGCCACAACTCGGTGCGCTGAGTGCCGTCTTCGAGGCTGACGGTGACCCAGGCTTCGACGATCCGGACCTGGAGGCGTCGGCCGTATCCGCGGCCGGCGCGGTAATGCTGGGAGCGGATGAAGGTCAGGTAGGAGCCGTCCGGGAGTGCGTGCCGGGTGGTGGGGCAGCGTTTACGGGTGGAGCGCAGCAGGAACGCCGCGCTGGTTTCCGACACCGCGTTCAGGAAGTCCACCGCGTCGTAGTAGGCGTCGGCCAGCAGCATCGATGCGTTCAGGCTGGTCAGCAGGCGGTGGGCATAGGACAGTTCACCGGTCCGGTCCGGTCCGGGCCGAAAGCAGCGTCTATGAGGGCGCGGGTGCCGCACTCGACCAGGGCCACGAGGCGGACCGTCGGGTAGCCGAACTCCTCTACCTCGCCGATGTGCTTGGGGAAGTACCAGGTCACGGCGGGATCATCGGGCACGCACTGGGTGGTGCCGTCCAGGGCGACCAGGCGCCGCCCGCGGTAGAACGAGTCCCGCCGGGCCGGGGACGCGACCGGGCCCGCCAGGACCTTGAAGAGTCGGCGCAGTGGTGCGGTGCCCAGCCGGCGTCGCGCACGCGACAGTGAGGACGCACACGGGCATGCGGTGATCACCTTGCCGAGGCCGGCGGTGAGTTTCTCCTATACGCCCGCGTAGGAGACGCCTTCGAACACGGCGAGCGCGAGCACGTAGTGCACCACCACCCGCGCGGGCAGCAGCCGTAACCGCTGTTCCTGGGCTGCGGTCTCGGCGACAACGGCGTCGATCAGGCAGGGGTCGATGGTCGGGGTCAACTCGCCCAGATGACCCGGGGCATACAGATCGAGGGGTGCCGGGCTTCGCACGGCACTGGCAGACGGCTGCAACACGGGACCTCCGGGCACTCGTTCCTGAACTCGACGCCACAGGAACTACTCGGGGTCCCGCCCCATGACCAGGTACTTGACGCCCCGCCCGAACCGTTAACGCAACGGCGTTGCCCTTTATGGTGTAGCCGATCATGGCCGGCCGCCTCCGTTTTAAAGGCGTCCCGCCCGCGCCCACCGCGCGCCTCCTCACGATCACCGCTGCTTCTGGCCCGGCGAGCCCCAACGTGGTCTTCGGCGATGGCGATTTGGGCCGCGACCTGGGCGTGCCGCTGGCTTTTTCGGCTACACCACCGGGCGGGGCACCACCGATATGGCTTCTGCGGGGGCGGGTCGGTGGACAGGACGGAGGGATTCTCCCTGGTCACGGAGCATGCCTTCGGGGTCGTACGCTGCCGGGGACGGAAGTGGTAGCCCGGCCGGACGACGGTATGCCGTTGCGGGAGAGGGGACGTGCGTTCGACCACCCTCGGTGCCCGCAGCATGCTCTTCGACGCGCGGCACGTACTTCTTTCGGTGTCACGCCCGGTCGCCGCGAGGGTGAGATCACGCTCGGAGCCTGTCAAGACCGCAACCCGTGCTCCGCAAGAGGTCCGACCGACAACCCGGCCTCGCGGCAGCCGTTCACGATTTCCGGCAGTGCGCCGAGCGCCGCGCGCCAGCACTTGGGCGCCGCTGTTCGATCGGAGTCGTGCAGCAGCACGGTGCCCCCATCGCGCAGATCGGCCGCGACGAGGGACCGGACGGAGGCGGGTGTGGCCCGATGGGTCCAGTCGCGGCCCCACGCGGTCCACAGCACCGGGCGCAGCCCCGCTCGTCGGGCGGCCGTCCAGCGGCCGGCGGTGAGGATTCCGTAGGGCGGGCGATACCACTCCGGGCGCCTGCCGGTGAGGTCGTGCAGGGCGCCCGCCGCACGGGACAGGTGGCGCGCGTCGCGGGTCGGCGCCGGCAGCCAGGGCCGGTCGTGGACCCAGCCGTGGACGGCGATCTCGTGTCCGCGCCGGACGGTCTCACGAATGAGCCCCGGATACCGCACGGCGCTCTCGCCGAGCACGAAGAAGGTTGCCCGCACTCCCAGGTCGTCCAAGGCGTCGAGGAACCGCGGAGTGGATTCCGGGTCGGGACCGTCGTCGAACGTGAGAGCGACATGACCGCGTCGGCCCGTGCCCGCGAGACGGGGACAGAAGGACCTGCGCACACCTGGCAGCCAGGTGGCGGCGGGGAGGATGTGCGCGGCGGCGACTGCGGCCAGTGGTGCCGTGAACGCTGCCGCGCGCCGGCTGCGACTGTGCTGCAAAGGGTGGATCATGGGCGCCCTTTCCTGCTGTGCCAGAGTGCTGGTTCACGACCCCTGAGGCGTCGGCCGCTGAGCGTTGCGCTGAGGGTCGTCCCGGGTTTCGGGAGCCTCGTCCCAGGCGCCGCTGATCGACGGCGCGCCGGCCAGTCCGACCGTGCCGGCCCCGATGAGTAGAACACCGATCACTTCGGGCACCACCCGCACTCCGAGGCCGATGTGCTCGTGGAACAGAACCCAGCCCAGTGCCACGCTGGTCATGGCGTCGCCCAAGGTGAGGGCGGGCTGGGAAGCGGTGAGCGTGCCGGCCCGGAAGGCACTCTGCAGCAGCAGGAAAGCGACGACTCCGACGACGACGGTGGCGTACGGCGGCCACTCGGTGAGCACGGTGGACCGTTCGTGCGAGAGCCGCCCCATGGTCTCCTTCATGAGCGCCGCCGTCGCGGCGAACGACACGGCGGACGACAGCCCGAGCAGGGCGGCCCGCGCGGCTCCCTCGACCAGCCGGGCGACCAGCAGGAGCACGATCAGGGCTGCCGCCACCGCCGCAGCGGCCGGGAGCCAGCTTCCCGGCTGCGCCGTCGACTGTCCGGTGGAGGGCGAAGCCGAACTCAGGAAAAGTGCCAGGCCGAAGGCGAGTGCCGCGAAGGCCAGCCAGGTGCGGCGATCCGGACGACGGTGGAAGACCGCACTGCCCACCAATAGCGTGAAGAGCAGTTCTGCGGCCAGCAGGGGCTGGACGACCGACAGGCTGCCCACGTCCAGAGCGACCGCTTGCAGCCCCGTGGACAGAGCGAGCAGCCCGATACCGACGAGCCAGTAGGGACGGTGCAGCACATGTCCGAGCCAGCGGACGGCATGCCGCAGTCCGGGTCCGCTCTCGGTCTCCTCCGTCGCGGCCCGCCGCTGCAGAACCGAGGCCGAAGCGTTGGACAGCGCGGCGAGCAGGGCCAGGACGACGGTGAGCGCGTGCACCCGCCACTCATCCGAACACGGTGGCCAGGCGCCGGTAGAGCGCGGGGCTCGCCCCGCGGACCTTGGCGGGCAGGTGCAGCCAGCCCGGGACGTAGATCTCGTCCTTGCCGCGGGAAACCGCACGCCAGACGGCGTCCGCCACTCTCTCGGCAGGGATCGGCTTTGGCCGCGACCGCTGGTAGGGCGCGCCTCGCCGTTCGAAGAACGGTGTGTCCACGACGCCGGGCACCACGTGGCTGACGCCTACACCGGTACCACGCAACTCATAGCGCAGGGCGTCGGCGAAGGCGGCCAGGGCCGCTTTCGCGGCCGAGTACACGGCCTCACCCCGCACGCCGACCGATCCAGCGAGCGAGCCGATGATCACGATCCGGCCGGATCCCGACGCGACCATGTGCGGCAGCAACTGCCGCACCAGGTGCATGGTGGCCAGCAGGTCGACGTCGACCACCTCGTCGATGGCCGGCGAGGGCATGGCGGTGAATTCACCGGCCCAGCCGATGCCCGCCCCGGCCACCAGCAGTTCGACCCGATCCGCCTGCTCAAGGGCGAACCGGGCCAGGTGCCGGTCGGCGCCGGGCAGGGTGAGGTCGGCGGCGCACACCGTGGCCGGTACCTGTGCGGCAACACTCTTCAAACGGTCCGCGTCACGCCCGCTGAGCACCAGGCGCCATCGGTCCGCCGCAGCCAGTCGGCGAGCGACTGCGGCGCCGATGCCGGAAGAGGCGCCGGTCACGAGCGCCGCACCACGGGCGTCGGCCTGGGTGCCGGCGCGCCGACAGGCGGGCCCGGTCGCCAGGACCGGCGTATCGGGGAACGAAGGAGCGGAGCGGGCACCAGAGGGCGCATTGGACATGGCGGACAACCTCGGCTGCGACGGTGAGCGCGGGGAAGGCGGCCGCCAGTCGGCCGCTCCCGGGTTCGGCTCGGGAAGGGTGTGCTCGGAGTAACCCGGTCACCTCGCCATGAAACGCCCAGGTCGTGTTTGGGAAGTGGAGGCCAGGACAATCGGTTGCGGTGACCGCGATCTCGCCCGCCCCGCGTCGACGACCGCAATCCACCGACGGCGCTTGCCGCATCCTCCTCGTCAGCGCCGGCATGGGTGCCGGACACGACACGGTGGCCGCCGAACTCGCCCGCCGTGCGTGTGAGCACGGCCATGCCCCGTATGTCGTCGACATCCTCCGTCTGCTGCCCCACGGTCTGGGGACCGGCCTGCGCCGCTTCTACCAGGCGTCGGTACGACATTTTCCCTGGGTGTACGGCGGTCTGTACCGTGCCTTTCTGCGACCGGGCACCGAGGGTCGGCCCAGCGGTGTGCCGCTGGCCCGGCTGGCGGCCGAGTCCCTGACGGAGCTGGTCGACCGTACGTCCGCGGACGTCGTGGTCCCGGTCTTCCACCTTGCGGCGCAGCTGACCGGACACCTCAGGGAGCAGCACCGGCTACAGGTGCCCAGTGTCGTGTTCGTGACCGACTTCGCCGTCCACCGGCAGTGGCTGCATCCCGGCAACGACCGCTACCTCTGTGTCACCGACGACGCGTCACGCCAGGTGCGCGCTTCCGTGCCCGCGATCGCCGAGACCACGGGCCCGGTCGTCGCCCCCGACTTCTTTGCTCCGGCTCCAGGCGCGCGGCGATGGCTGCGTGCATGGCAGGGCATGGCCCCCGGACGAACGCCCGTCCTGCTGTCTGCTGGCGCCTGGGGGGCTGCCACGCGCCTCGACGACACCGCCCGGCTGTTGGCCGGCGCCGGCTTCCTTCCGGTCGTCCTGTGCGGGCGCAACGAGCGCCTTCGCCGCCGGCTGGCGGATCTGCCCGGCACCCTGGCTCTGGGGTGGACCGCTGACATGCCCGGCCTGCTGAACGCTGCACGCGCCCTGGTGGACAACGCCGCCGGGCAGACGGCCGTCCAGGCACTCGCCGCTGGTCTGCCGGTGGTCGGCTACCGTCCCCTGCCCGGCCACGGCGCGGACGGGGTCCGGCGGATGGCGGCACTGGGCGTGTCCGAGATCGCGGTGGACGCGGGCGCGCTGCTGGCAGCGCTGAACCGGGTCGCGGCGGCCGGACCGGGCCGCGACGAGCGCGTGGCCCGGGGGCGTGCGCTGTTCCGGGACGACGCTCTGGCACGGGTGACCGAGCTCGCCGCCTTTGCTCAGGACAGGTGAACACCCCTCGGCTGTCGGCCGCTTAACCGGTGTGCGGGCGGGTACTTCAAGGCGCCTCCCGTATCCGCGACCTTGAAGGGGAGGACATGGAACCCCGCACGCAGCCCGCCGGCTGGCTTGAGGCGCTTGGCTGGTTCAGTCTCGGCATCGCGTTCCTCAGCGCTCTGGTCATCCTGGTCGACGTCTTCGCCAGGGGATACCGCCAGAAGATGTGGATCATGAACTTGGTGTATCCGATCACCGCGCTGTACTGGGGACCCGTGGCCTTGTGGTTCTACTTCGCGCGCGGTCGGCGCGACTCGATGCCGGTGATCGAGGAGGCGGGGGAGCCCGATCCGGAGAAGATGCCCCGCTGGAACGTCATGGCCAAGGCGATCAGCCACTGCGGAGCGGGCTGCACGCTCGGCGACATCGGCGCCGAATGGCTGGTGTACGGGGCCGGTCTGATGATCGCGGGCAAGTCGCTGTACGCCGACTTCCCCCTGGACTTCGCCTTTGCCTGGTTGCTCGGCATCGTCTTCCAGTACTTCACCATCGTCCCGATGCGCGACATCGGAAAGCTCAAGGGCGTGTGGGCCGCCGTGAAGGCCGACACCCTGTCCATCCTCGCCTTCCAGGTGGGTCTCTTCCTCGGCATGTGGATCTACCAGGAGGTCATCTTCTCCCCGGGGCTGCCCAAGACCACGGCCGCCTACTGGATGCTGATGCAGGTGTCGATGGTGCTCGGCTTCTTCACGGCCTGGCCTGTGAACACCTGGCTGGTGCGCGTGGGCCTGAAGGAAAAGATGTGACCTGACACGGGGTGCTTCCATGGGAGTCCTCGCCCGAGTGGACACGTACCAACGACACCACCGCTGGGTGGGACTGCCGCTCGCCGCGCTGTACAAGTTCTTCGACGACCAAGCCACCTACCTTGCCGCGCTGCTGGCCTACTACGCGTTCGTGTCCCTCTTTCCGCTGCTGCTGATCCTCGCCGCCGCCCTCGGATCACTGCTCAGCAGCGACTCGGCGATCCGGCAACGCGTCCTCGACTCCGCGCTCAGCGAGTTTCCCGTCGTCGGCGACCAGATCGGGAGAACGTCCACTCCTTCCACGCCAGCGGTGCCGCCCTGGTGGCGGGGGTGGCGGGCACCCTCTACGGGGCGCTGGGCGTCACGCAGGCCGCCCAGTACGCGCTCAACAAGATCTGGGCGGTCCCCAGGCATGCGCGGCCCGATCCGCTGCGATCACGGCTGAAGGGTCTGCTGTTCCTGCCGATCCTCGCGCTGGGTCTGTTCGTGACCACCGGCCTGTCCGCTGCCGAGTCCGCGGCGAGCGTTTTCGGCACGCGTCTGGCGACCGACGTACGCGTGTGTGCCGCGGCCTTGGCCGTGGTGCTGCACGCCGGCCTGCTGCTGTTGTGTTACCGGTTGCTGGCCCAGCGGGGGCTGCCGCTGCGCCGCCTCTTCGGTGCCACGCTCGGTGGCGCGGTCGTCTGGCAGCTGCTGCAGTCCGGCGGCTCGTGCTACGTCAATCACGTCCTGCGGGGGGCCACGGCCACCTACGGCATGTTCGGGATCGTATTGGGGCTGCTCACCTGGCTGTATCTCGGCGCTCTGGTCTTCCTGACGACCGCCGAGGTGAGCGCGGTCCGCGTCATGCGGCTGTGGCCGCGCAGCCTGCTGACGCCGTTCACCGACCAGGTCCGGCTGAGTCCGGGAGACCGCCGCGCCTACCGGTCGTATGCCGAGACGGAGTCTTCAAGGGCTTCCAGAAGATCCGCGTACGCTTCGACCGGCCTGCGCGGACGCGGGACGACGACTGCGACGGCGGCGGACAGTAACGCCATGGCTTCCGGGTCGCCGTGATCTCTGAGGTACCTCGTGCCCCGGAAGGCGCGCCGACAGGGTCGTGAAGGCGGGAGGGCCGCTCCGGCGGCGCCCCTGGAGGAACCGGAAAACGGGGGCCGAGGCGGAACGGGGACCGGCCTGCTATTCGTGCGTGGACGCTGGCAAGCGCTCGGCGCGGGCGGTGTCCACGGCGAAAGTGCCGGCGACGGCGGCGTCGGCGAGCGCGGCCGTGCGCCAGCGGCGGCTGCACAGCGCCAGAGCGACCATGCTCGCGGCGTGCAGCGTGTCGGGCACCGCGGCCCAGGCGGATGGCACAACCCCTCGCGCGGTGGCGATCCCCTGCGCGATGTGCCGGACGCCGAGGACTTGTACGACCGTACGGCCGGATCGGGTGGGCGGAGTCCGTGAACAGCGCTGCAGAACGGCGCTCGGGAACAGCACGAGCACGCTGCCCCAGGCGACGCGTACGGTGGGAGTGGAGAGCATGGTCGAACTCCTCCAAGGGAAGGCGCCGGAAAGACTGAGCAGCCAGGGGCCGCCCTCAGGTCGCAGGTCTCGACGTGTTCGAGCGGCTGGCGACCACCTCCTTCGTCAGGGCGTCCACCTGGTAGGTGTGCGTCGGTTGGGACTGGACGGTGGCGACGGTCACCGACCACACCGTCCTGTCCGCACGCCCCTTCTCCAGTCGCACAGCGGTCACCTTGCCGAAGTGCGGGTCCTGCGCCGCCTCGGGCGCGACCTTGTCGACCGCCTCCTCCGGCAGCACCTTCGCTGAGGCGACCAGCGCGGCGGTGCGCGCCTTGCCCGCTGCGGCCTGACCGGGCGGTACTGCGGTCCCCACCACCCCTCCGAGGCTGGCGTCGACGCGCACGATGTACACGGTTCCGTCTTTGGCGGCGACGCGGGTGAACCAGACGGGCCGGGGACCGGACAGCTGACGCAGGCCGACCGAGAGCAGCTTGCTGCCCGGGACCTCGTCGAGGGCTTTGCGCACGGCACGCTCATAACGCACCTCGACCTGGTGCAGCACTTCCGGCCGGCTGCCGGGCGGCGGGCCGCTGCACGCAGTCAGCACTGCCCCGGCCACGGCGAGTGCCGCTGGAACGCTTGCGTATCTGCGCCCAAAGGGGTGCCTTGCTACCGAGCGGGCCATGCGCACCGCCTGCCTTCCTCAAGAATTCGCTGTTCGCGCGGAGGACAGGGAGGAAAATCCGCGCTCCGGAAGGGGTACGCCGAGGGCCGTCCCCGAAACCCTGTGGCAACGGCCTCATGCGGCGCTCTGCTTCGGGGGGCGGCCGTGGCGGCGAGCATCGCGGCGATTGCGATGACCAGAGCGGGGCCGACCAGGATGCCGCGGAGGCGCCGTATCGTGGCGCTCATGGGGGCTGGACGCTGGCAGCGGGGCCATCAAAGCTCGTTTTCATCGAATCCTTCCTTCCAGCCGTTGGCGGCCGGCACGGTGCTCCAGAAGCCAGCGGCCGAACAGCGGGCCGCCGTGGAAGACGAACCCCACCCCGGTGAGCCACGACTCGACGACGAGGACGATGCCGACGGTGCCGTAGCTGACCGCGTTGGAGACGATGAGCGGTGTGAAAACGAGATAGGAGAAGCCGCGCAGGCCCACCAGGCCCGCCATCGTGGCGACCGCACCCGGCAGAAGGTCGCGCCAGGGGACCTGGCCGCCGAGGAGGAAGTGCTGGCCCCACCAGAAGAACAGCACACCGGTTACCGAGGTCAGGACGATACGTTCGGGGCCACTGAGCACGGTCTGGGTCTGTACTTCCTGGTACAGGTACGTGGTCAGTACGAACAGCCACGTCACCTGCCGCCCCACGCGGTGCCATGGACCGGGTGGCAGTTTCCAGATCCGCTCGTAACCGTTCTGCACACTCGCGGCGAAGGACACGCCGAACACGCCGAGAGCGACACCCCCCCAGACACTGGTGGTGCCGACGACCTCCCGCGGCGGGCTGAAGATGTCGGTGAGAACGCGCTGGGACCTGGCGGACAGGCCCATGCCGTCGGCGAGCCACGACGCGAAGCCTCCGTGGACCAGGGGATCGGCGGCGGCCACCACGATCAGCAGCGGAGCCAGCGTGACCAGGGCGCGGTTGGCGAACCCCATGGCCCGGTGCATCAGCTCCAGGTCGCGGCCACGCCGGACGAGGGAGCCGGCGCCCAGCCGGTCCCACAGTTTGCGGAGGGCGCGCGGGAACACCGGAAGTTCCTCGCCGTCAGTGCGGCCGACCGTCTTCGTGTGCCCGGTCGGCGGCCTGTGCGCTGGTCAGCAGAATGCTGCTGACCAGCCCGAGAACGACCAGCACCGAACCGGAGACGACGTCGTTGACGCGCATGACGCGGGTCGCGGCGGTGTCGCCGTAGCCGTCGAGAAAAGCGGCGAGAATCAGTCCCGCCCCGGTCGCGGTGACCAGCAGGTCTGACAATCGGCCACGGGGGTGGGACAGGCGGCTGAGGGCCGTGATGATGAGGATGACGCTGGCCCCCGTCTCCACGAGATGGGGCCTGGTGTTGTACTCCTCCGGATATTCCAGCGGCCACATACAGACGAACAGCCATATCCCCGCCAGGAGCATCAGCACCGACAGCGGTTGGTCGCGTACGGATCCGGGGCGCGCGTGACGTACGGTCTGAGCGGGAGTCGTATGACTGCCGGGCAAGGTCTTGTCAGTCATCCCTTGTGGTTAACCGGGAAGTCGGCGTTGATTCGGCCGGATCGCCCCGGCGTGCGGACGCCAGGGCCGTGGCGACGTCCCGTGGGTACGTCCGCAGAGCCGCGAGTGACAGCAGACCGGCTGCCAGCAGCGGCACCAGGCACACCAGGAACGTCGCCTCCAGCCCACCGGTTCCCCCGCCGGAACCGAAGACGTGGGATGACAGGAGACCGAACAGCAGGGGGGCGCTCGATTCCGCGGCGGACCGCACCAGGGTGCGCGCTGCCTCCGACCGACCCCACAGTCCCGGCGGGACGATGTCGAGGCGGGCTGCGTCCAGAGGCGGATTGGCGGCTGCCAGCAGCCCCGCCCCGACCGCCAGTGACGGCAGCGCGGCCAGCGGTGACGCCACCACGATCCCCGGGGCCAGCACGGAGCCGGCGGCCAGCAGTGCCAGTGCGGGCACCATGACGCGGCCGTTCGCGTACCCCCGGCGCAGTGCCACGTCGGGTAGCCGGGCACCTGCCATCAGCCCGGCCAGGATGCCTGCTCCGATCACGATGGCCAGTCCGCTGGCTACCGACTTGTTGACGCCGTAGTGCCTGGTGACGTAGAGCATGCCGAAGGACCGCACGCCGGCGAAGAAGAAATACCCGAGAGCCGAAGCGGTGATCATCAGCAGGACGGTGCGGATGCGCAGCACGTAACGGAACGCCCGCCAGGCCGGCATGCGCGCCGGATCCTCGTGCAGCACCCTGTCCGGGCGTGGTTGGCTCCCGGCGCCCCGCACCACGCCCTGGGCCGAGGGGTTCGCGGTCTTCTCCTGGTCCTCGTCGTCCGTGTCCATCTCAGGGTGTGTGCGGCCCTCGGTGCTGCCGACTTCCCTGCGGCCGCGCTTCAGTTGTCCGCGGCCGCCGCGAGGCGGCTCCGGCAGCCGGACGAGCCGCCAGGCCAGGTATGTCCCGGGCAGAACGAGCCAGGCGAAGGACACCCGCCATGACACCAACTGGGCGAGGTTCGCCGTGACCACGTAGCCGAAACCGGTTCCGACCAACTCGCCGGCGAGGATGTAGCCGTAGAGGCGAGCTCGCTCCCGGGCCGGGAAGAAGTCGCCGACGAGGGACGCCACCGTGGGGCCGGCGGTGGCCGTGACGACGCCCAGGCCCACGCGCGCCGCCAGCAGGGCCGGATAGGAGGGGGCGGCGGCCGCGGCGATCATGGCCGCGCCCCAGAGGACCATGCTGCCGGCCAGCAGGCGAGTGCGGGTGACCCGGTCGGTGAGCACTCCGCACGGGAGAGTGGCCACGGCTCCGGCCAGTGAGGTCGCCGACACGAGCAGGCCGATCCCGGTGTGGCCGACGCCGAACACCTGTTCAAGGGTTCCGGCGTTCACCGAGATCGCCGCCTTGTCCGCACCGTCGAGGGCAACGACCAGGGCGAGCAGGACCACCACGCGCAGCCGGGCGCGGCCGCCGACGGCGCGGTCGGCGCGCCGGACCAGGGCGGCCGTCGGCCTCCGCAGGGCTCGACGGAGGCTCGACCCGGCGCCGCGCTCGTCCCGGTCCAGCGGACTCACCTCCCGGGGGTGGTGCCGAAGTGTGCCTGCCCCGTCTGCGAGAGGATCAGGGATGGCTGCCCGGGCGGACAGCGGCGACGTCGAACTGGTTGCCGCAGACCTGGAAGGACCGCGCGTCGGTGCGCAGTGCCCAGGTGTACCCGGGCGGGTAGGCCTGCACACGGGACGCCGGCTGCCAGCATGGCTTGTCGCTGAGGCCATTGTTGATGGTGTGCAAAGTGGCATAGGCGCTGTCGCCCGGATCCAGTACGACCGCCGGGCGCATCGGCCCGCGGCGCTTCGCCGGCTCACCGATGCGATGGCCTGAGGAGTCGAGCAAGCTGACGCCGGGGTAGCCGCGGAAGGTGCAGGCCTTGCTGCCGGTGTTGGTGAAGACGAGCGGTGCATACAGGTTGCCCGCCGCGGGGGATATCCGGCCGAGGGAGAGCGTGAGATGGCGGCGTGTGCAACGCGGTGTGTCGGCCGGGGATGAGGCCGGGGTGGACGACGGGGTGGACGACGGCGTCGCCGACGCGCTCACGGTGCCGCCCGAGCGGGAGTCGGCCGATGGAGAGGCGGTCGTGTTCGATGAAGCGGCCGACGAGTCGTTGCCACAGGCCGCGGTCATGGCGAACGCGGTCAGGGCGACAACGCCCAGCGAGCCGGAACGGAATCCGCGGATACGCCGCCGTCGGACGACGACAGGACGTCGCATAGGTCCTCCTCCGCTTCGGCGGCCGACGGATGGACCTGACCGCATCCGGCGACCGGCTGTGGGATGACGCGACGAGGAGTGCCCGCCCGAAGGGGTGCCGCACGCCGGGGCGGGGATTTTCCACGTGTTTCCGGTGCGCGGTCAGTGACCGACGAAAATCTGCTCGAAAGAGGCATCGGAAGGGTCGGGTTCCGGATCCGTGATGAGGACGACCTCGTCCCCCGCCCGCAGGCGGGTGTCCGGGCGCAAGGGAAGCAGTGCGCCGTGCCTGATGACCAGGGCCACCCATACCTCGTCGGGCAGGTCGAGGTCTCCGATCCGCGCGTCGTCGGCCGGGGCCTGCGCGCGGACCTGGTAGCGCCGGACCCCGGTCGGTGGCGAGCGGAAGCGAATGCCCAGCGGCCAGGGACGCAGCGGAGTCGTGCGCAGGGGGATGTGGGAGCGGCGGGCGAGCCACGGGATCAGGGTGCCCTGGATGATGACGGAGGCGGCCACCACGACGAAGACGATCGCGTAGATGGAACGGCCGTGGTCGGCGTGCCCGGTGAGCACGAAGCTGCCCAGCAGGATCGGGACGGCCCCCTTCAGGCCGGCCAGCGACAGGAACCACCGCTCGCCGGCGCGCAAGCGGACCGGCCACAGCATGGGAATCATGACCAGGGGCCGCACGACTATCAGGGTCAGCACCGCCATGACGGTGCCGTCGGCCCAGGCCCCGAGGTTGTCGAAGTCCGCCAGCGTGACCGTCAGGCCCAGCGCGGCGAAGGCGGCGATCTCGCCCAGGCTGGCCAGTGCGTCATGGAAGCGCTCGATCTCCCGCTCGAACGGCACACCCTTGTCGGCCAGGACCACGCTCGTCACGAACACCGCCAGGAACCCGGACCCTTGCGCCACCGTCGCCAGACCGTAGATCACCAGGGCTCCCGCCGACACGGCGAGCGCGTACAGCCCCTGTCCGGGAAGCGGAGCCCGGCGCAGGAACTGCAGGAGCAGCAGACCGCCACCGGCCCCGACGGCCGCGCCGACCGCGATCTGTTCGAGGAAGACCAGGGCGACGTGCCCGAACGCCGCCCCGCCGGTCCTTCCACCCAGCTCCAGGACCCCGGCCAGCAACGCGATGCCTGCCGGGTCGTTCAGCCCCGCCTCGCCGTACAGCAGCGTGCCGCTGCGTCCGCTGATCTCCTTGCGGCCGAGGGCCGAGAACACCGCCGCCGGATCGGTGGGGGCCAGCGCGATGCCGAGGAGCAGCGCGGGGTGCCAGGAGAAGCCCAGCAGCACATGCGCCAGCGCACCCGTGGCGCCGGCGACCACCACGGTCCCGGCCAGCCCCATCCAGGACGCCGCCGCCAGCGAGGGCCGCAGGCGCCGCCAGCCCAGCGACGCGCCCCCGTCGAGCAGGACGAAGATCAGCGCGACCGTCACCAGCCGCTGTACCGCTTCGGTCGGGACCTCCCTCAGACCGGGCACCAGATCCGACGCGAGGGCAGCGGCCAGGAGGAAGAAGGCGGGGGCGGGTATCCGGGTACGCTCGCTGACGGGGTGGAAGACCAGCGCCGCGGCCATGACCGAGCCGATGATCAGCACGGCCCAGCCCAGCGATTCGACTTCCTGTGTCACCACTGCCCCTCACCGACTCGTGCCCGCGTGCCGGCCTGACAGGCCGGGATACCCGCGCCGTCGCACGCGCAACACGCAGACCGGTGCACGCCGCCGGAGCCGGCGACTGCTGCGGCAGCCGTCGTCGGGTGGTCATGTCGATCACCGCGGGCTCCGGCCAGGGCGAAACACGGTGCATGGTCAGGGCCGCCGCGACTTTGCTCAACCGTGTGACCGCTGCGGCCGGGCGTGGACGTATAGCTGTCGCCGGTCGCCGACGTCGATCGGCTGCGGCAGGGGGAGTTCGTAGCGGACGGGGCGGTGGTGGTCGGCGAGCTGGCGTTCGGGGTTGTAGACGTCGTTGAATTTCCACAGCATGCGGGCGAAGTTGGTCTGTCCGTGCAGCAGGTTGCGGCCGAGGATCCGGCCGGCTCCGAGCGCGGTGCGCAGGCCGAGGTGCTTGCGGTTGATCACGGCCTGGGTACGGACCAGTTCCCGGTAGAACTCCGCCAACGGCAGACGGGTGGGCACTACGGCGTGCTGGATGTCGAACAGCCGGTAGTCACGGGTGGTCAGGCGCCGGGACTCGGTGTGCCAGATCTCGGTTCCGGGATAGGGGGTCATGACGGTGAGATGGACGATCTCGGGCACGGACAGCGCGAACTCACGGATGAGACGGAAGCGCTCGGCGTCCCAGGCGGGGTCGACGATGAGGTTGATGGCCACGGTGATGCCCAGCCGACGCGCTGTTTCCAGGGCATGGAAGTTGTCGTCCGGGCTGATCCGCTTGCGGAACCGGTCGAGTCCCTCGGCGTCCAGCGCCTCCATCCCCAGGAACATGTAGCGCAGGCCCAGGCGGGTCCACCGTTCGAAGACCTCGGTGTGGCGCAGCAAGACGTCGCTGCGGGTCTCCAGGTAGTAGCACTTGCGGATGCGGCGCTGTTCGAGTTCGGCGGCGATGGCGTCGCCGTGCTCGGGCCGGATGAAGGCGACGTCGTCAACGATGAACACATTGGGTTCGCGGATGTCGGCGAGTTCGTCCGCGGCGGCCTGGGGGGCAGCCTTGCGGTAGCTGCGGCCGTAGAAGGTCCACGCCGAACAGAAGGAGCAGTCCCACGGACAGCCGCGGGTGAATTCGATCGACGCGCACGGATCGAGTTCACCAATGAAGTACCGGTCGCGGCGGCGCATCAGATCGCGAGCGGGAAGGGGGCTGTCGATACTGTGCAGCATCACGGGGGCGGGACCGCGGCCGGAGGCGGTGACCAGACCGGGAACGGTGTCGAGGCCCCCGTCGCGCGCCGCGTCCAGCAGCGGGCCCACGGCGGGTTCGCCCTCGCCGCGCAGCACGGCGTCGACCGCTCCTTCCGCCTGTTCCAGTACTTCTTCCGCCACGAAGGAGACGCTGTGGCCGCCGAAGAAGACGAAGCAGCCCGGAAGCGAGGACTTCACCCGGCGGGCGATCTCGATCGCCTCCGGGATGTTGGCGAGGTAGTTCAGCGAGATACCGAGTGCCTCGGGTGCGAAGGCGGCGAGTTCCTTGTCGAGGTCCGCATGGCTGAGGACCTGCAAGTCCACGACGCGTACCTGGTGGCCGGCCTCGCGTGCGGCGCCGGCGACCCGTTCGAGACCGAGCGGCTCCAGCCGGAGGAAGATCTCCGAGTACATCAGGGCACTGGGATGGACGAGCAGCAGACGCATGGCACACCTCGGGGAGAGAGGGCCGGACGGTGGCAGGGCACGGTGACGCCGGGCGGCGGCGTCGGTGAGCTCCGTAAGTTCGACGGGTCGCCGGCGGGGCACGTCGGTCGGGCATCGTCACGCCGAGCCGGAGGGACCGACGGGTTCCTGGTCCGGGAAGGCGAGCGTGATCTCGGCGTGAGCGTCCTCGTCACCTGTGCTGAGAACGCAAGGGGGGTCTCATGGCTCGTCATCGACTCCGGACCGGCCCCTGAGCCGGGGATGCGTCCTCGGGGGGATCGCCGAGTTGGCTTTTTAGGTGATGCACGGCAGCTGGCTCCTCGGGCGTGACAACGGGAAGGTGTCGTCGACGAAGACCAAGGCGTCCATCCGCGTCGCGCATGCGGGGGAGGGCGAGCCGCGCCGACTCGGTGCGTCGTGAGTGACGGGCGGAGGGGGAGGATGTGACAGGCGGTTCTGTGACGTGTGGATCCCGTGCACGGCCATGCCGGCGGCCGCTGTCCCGCGGGGTTGCGCAGGGGATGAGCGAGGCCCGACAAGGCGTGTACGGCGCGTGCGCGTCGCATGCCGGAGGGGGAGGGGGGACGGTGTGTCGGAACCTGCCGGGAGGGGCGGTGCGCGGCCGCCGACTTCCGCTTGGCGGCGGTTCGTGTCGGCGGACGGTCGGGAATGGGCGGCCGACGGGGCTCGTTGGTGTCCCGAGTGCGCGGACGGCCGGACGTGGGCCGTCGCTCGCCGGAACCGACCGCCGTGTCCGTCCAGAGTTCGGTGCGGAGCCGGGCGAGGCACCGGGCGAGAATACGCGAGACCTGCATCTGAGAGACGCCGATGGCGTCGGCGATCTGCTGCTGCGTCTTTTCCTGGTAGAAGCGCAGGTAAAGAACGTGGCGGTCGCGTTCCGGGAGCTGCTTGACGGCCGATGCCAGGGCCACGGTGTCGACGACGAAGTCCACTGCTTCGTCCTCGAAACCGATCAGGTCGGCCACTGCCGGGCCCTCGCCGTCGTAAGTCGGTGCGTCCAGCGAACGCGTGTGGCACTCGCGTACGGCTCGTAGCGTGGTCCGCACCCGGTGCGACTCCAAACCTGTGTGTGCGGCGATCTGCTCGACGGTCGGTGAGCAGCCGCCCAGCTGCTGTTCCAGCTCCTCGACGGCCTGGAAGATCTGGCCTTGCGCTTCCTGGAGCGGCCGGGGAAGTCTTACGGAGGTGGTGCGGTCGCGCAGGTGCCGCTTGAGCTCGCCCACGACGGTGGGCAGCGCGTACGACAGGAAGGCGTGCCTTCGTGAGGGGTCGTACCGGTCAACGGCTTTGACCAGTCCGAGGCAGGCTACCTGGACGAGATCGTCGTAGTCCTCACCACGGGCACGGAAGCGACGGGCCACACGGCCGGCGAGGGGCAGCAGGAGCCGGATGGCCTGCTCGCGCAGTGAGGCACGCCGGGGACCTGGTGGTTGTTCACCGAGGGCGCGCATCAGCGAGTCGATGCCGTCCGACGTTAGCTCTGGGGCATCGATGCGATCGTCTGGTTGCCGGGGGTGGGCGTGTGGGGGAGTCATGGTCCTCTGACTGGGTCGGGCGGAGTGATGGCGGACGCGGGGTCCTGGCGCCTCGTTCCACGTCGTCGCTCGACGGGGGTGGGACCGTCGTCGAACGATCGGATGGGCATCTGTATCCGTCGGCCCCTGAAGTGACCCACCGGACATACGGTGAAACGTGGGATCTCAAGTGGCCCCGCCAGATGACGGCACGAAACAGCGAACACCTGTTTGACCAGCGAGGGCCGGGTCGGCTGCGGCTGTCTGTCAGTCCGATCTCTGAAGGGGCTCGAACCTGCGACGTCCACCGCTCGCGGGGGCGGGACGGGTGAGGGCGCGGTACACGACGCCGGCAGGCGCGGGGCGTCGAGTGCGGCCAGGGCCCCGGCGCGACATCTGGCAGGCTGGCCCGCTCGATCAGGCGGCGCGCGTGGTGAACTCCTCGTGGGTGGGATGGTCGTCCGCCGCCGAATCGGTGGCCGGCTTTCACTCGGATGCGCCGACGTCGTGCCACCGGCTTCCAGCGTGGCCACCACCGGAACTGCCCTCCGCCACCGCCGCAGATCACCCGGGGTCTGTCCTCCATGGCCGCGGGATCGCCCACATGCCCAGCAGGTGTCCGCAGCTCGGAAAGGCGAGGCCGAGATGACGTCCGCAACGGCGCGGCGTCTTCGCCGGGTGGTCTGTCGCGCGCCACTCAGCACGGAACCGATCGACGTCGCGCACGCCAGCGGATGCCGGTCCGGCCCGCGGGCAGGTTCGGTGCTCGGCCACGGTGATGACACGTCGCTGATCGACGGACAGCTGATGAGCCTGTTCCTGCGGTGAGCTTGCCAGCGGCCTCGGCGGAGACGGGCCGCTGGCGGGGCTCGTGGTTACCGGCGGTGGCAGCGGCCGCCACCTGCCCGGTGAGGCGCCTGCGGCACGGATGAACTGCATGGCCGGGGTGAGGCGCGGAAGCTCAACGGCGTCGCATGCTGTTGGATCGGCCCACGGCGTCGATACGGCCGAAGCGGTAGGCCGCCGTGTCGTGGTCTGAGAGGCGGCGTCAGACGCTCCGTCGCGGAGGGGATACGGGAGCGCCGAGGACGCGGGGCGCGCCCCGGCAGCCGGGCCACCTTCTGACGCTCGTCGAGCGTGGCTGGAGCGCGGGGGCGCGATGGAGCGATGGGCCGAGCGCGTCACGGGTTGCCCGCGTCGACGGGTGCGGACGTTCGGGGGCGTCACCGCCCCGACTGCTGTACCGCTCGGGGCGGTGGGGAGTTGACCGCGGCCCAGACGGTGACCACGACCGAGGCAGTGGCGAGCATCAGGCAGACGGCGGCGACCAGGGCGGTCAAGGGCCGATTGCGGCACCGCCTGTGCCGTGGCGCGGCGATCTGCTCGAAGGTGCCGAGCCTGGTGGCCAGCTGAGGATCCTGCTTTGCCAACCGGCGTTCGATTTGTGCGAGTTCTCGTTCGACGTTCACGCGGCGGTCCTTCCGGTACCGAAATCCGGCAGTCTGTCGGCAGTACCCGCGCGCGGGTCGCTGACGCACGGTCGACAGCGATGGCGGACTGTGCGGGTATCCGGCATCCGTCGGGTCTTGGGGCGTTTCCCGTGCTCCAACCGTGGCACCCGAGGGGCCGACCGGGACCTCCGGCCGAGGCCGCCCGGCATGTCCAGACGCATCGGTACGGAGGCGGATGATCGTGCCCGACGAACTTGTTGCGCTCTCAGGTGATGGCCAGGTCGTCGACTCGGGGGAGGGTTTCGCGCCACTGTCTGTGCAGGTGCTCGCACACGACAGTCCCGTCGGCGGGACCGTGGTCAGCTTCTTCGTCCAGGACCGGCACGGTACCGGGACCGACTTCCACGGTGGTTCACCCGTCCGTGTCACCTCCGCCGTGGACGGAACGGCTACCACGGACGTCCCCCTCGTCGCCGGTGACACGCCGGGGAAGGTGACGGTCGAGGCCATGGCGGACGGGGCGCGCTGTGCGTTCACCGTCACCGTGCGCCAGACCGAGGCAACCGGGTGAAACGCAAACGACGAGCGGCGCTGCCGCAGCCGAATGATCGTCTCGGAGCCTACGGTGGCAAGGGATCCGGGGTTCGAGGTGCCCCGTCGTGTGGTGTGAAACACCCGGCGAGCGCCCACCCGATGCTTCAAACGCGACCTCCGGGGGGACTCTCGGACCTGCACTGGACGAGCGGAGGGAGCGTTGCATGAACCAACGGCATGTCTTCGGTGAGGTTCTCACTCTGGAGACAGCGATCGCCGCCTTCGTCTTCTTGGTGATCCTCGGCCTGCTCGCCTTCAGTGTCGTAAGACGCCGAGCCGGTGCCGGTGTCACGGCGTCGCAGCGGGCCGAGCGGACCAGGCTTGAGTCCTCCTATCTCGCCGGTTTGGCAGTGGTGGCCGTCTTCCTCGTCGCCTACACGGCCTACGCCAACCATCGCGAGCAGCAACCGGACGAGAAGCGGGCCACGACCCGCGTGGACGTCACCGCCTTCCAGTGGTGCTGGTCCTTTCAGTACCCGGACGGACAGTCCAAGCCCGTCACCGTTTCCGGTAATTGCCGCGACGGGCAGTTCCCCACGCTTGTGGTTCCCACCGGCAGCAACGTTGAAGTCCGGTTGACCTCCAAGGACGTCATCCACTCGATGTGGATTCCGGCGCTGCGCTACAAGATGGACGCCTTCCCCCACCACACCAACGGTTTCACGATGACCTTCGACCACGAGGGCCGCTGGCGCGGCCGGTGTGCCGAGTTCTGCGGACTGCGTCACCGGACCATGGACTTCTGGGTGAAGGCGGTCTCCCCGAAGAAGTACAAGCAGTGGCTCGCCTCGCACGGCGGCACCACCGGAGCCGCGGTATGAAGACGGATCCGCAGGCGGTCACCGAGCCCAGTCCCGCGCCGCGTCCGGGCGGTTGGCTGGGCGTGCTCACCTCCACCGACCACAAGCGCATCGGCCTGCTGATCCTGGGCACCTCGCTCGTGCTGCTCTTCCTGATGGGCGTGCTCGCCCTGCTGATGCGCAGTCAGCTGGCCCAGCCGGCCGAGGACGTGTTCTCTCCGCAGACCTACAACCAGCTGTTCACCATTCACGGTTCGGGCATGATCTACCTGGTCATGACACCGTTCGCCCTCGGACTCGGTGTCTACCTGGTGCCCCTGCAGATCGGCGCGCCCGGCATCGCCATGCCGCGCACCACGCTGCTGGGCTACTGGCTGTACGTGTTCGGTGCGTTGACCATCCTGTCCGGGTTCGCCGCTCCCCAGGGGGCGCACGCCGACGGCTGGTTCTCCTACCCGCCCATGGCCAGCAGCCGTTACTCACCCAGTGTGGGTTCCGATCTGTGGGTGATCGGCGTGTTCCTGGCCGCCGTCGGCATGATTCTCATCGGCTGGACGGTGCTGTGGACCGTCCTGCGTAAACGCACGCGCGGTATGACGATGCTGCGGATGCCGGTGTTCTCCTGGTCGATGGTGGCCACCTGCCTGATGGTGATCGGCGCCTTCCCGGCCCTGTTGGCCGCGCTCGTCATGCTGGCCGTGGGCCGCGTCGACCCGTCGGTGTTCACCTCCAACGTGTGGAACATCGGCTACCAGCACATCTTCTGGTTCTACGGTCACCCGGTCGTGTACGTAATGTTCTTCCCGTACCTGGCGGCCGTGGGCGAGGTGCTGGCCGTCTTCTCCGGTCGCCGCTACTTCGCCTACCGAGGCACCGTCCTGGCGCTGCTGACCTTCGCCGCCCTGTCCATGAGCGTGTGGGGCCACCACATGTTCGCCACGGGCCAGGCGGCCAACAACTACTACTCCCTGACCTCCATCGCCCTGCTCATGCCGGCCGGCATCGAGTACTTCGCCCTGGTCGGCACGATCATGGGGGGTCGGCTGGTCTTCACCACGCCGATGCTGTTCGCCCTGGCGTTCATCCCGCAGTTCCTGATCGGCGGGCTGACCGGCATCATGGTCGGCACCCCCGTGATCGACTACCACGTCACCGACAGCTACTTCGTCGTCGCCCACCTGCACTACGTGCTGTTCGCGGGCAGCGCCTTCGGTCTGTTCGCCGCCGTGTACTACTGGTTCCCCAAAGCCACTGGGGTGCTGCTGCGCGAGGGGCTGGGCAAACTCCATTTCTGGCTGCTCGTCGTGGGCACCAACCTCACCTTCCTGCCGATGTTCGGACTGGGCTATCTCGGCATGCCCCGCCGTGTCTCCAGCTACTTCACGGCGGACGGGTTCGGACTCCTCAACCTGCTTTCCAGCTGCGGCGCGGCCGTCCTGGCCGCGGGCATGCTGGTCTTCCTGTTCAACATCCTGGAGTCTTTGCGCAGCAGGCGTCCGGCCGGTGACGATCCCTGGCACGGCCACACCCTCGAATGGGCCACGTCGTCACCACCGCCCGAGGTCAACTTCACTCCGGAGCATCCGCTGCCGCCCATTACCAGCAACTCTCCGCTGCTGGACCTGCGGAAGCGGCGGGCCGCCCAGGTCGCCGAAGAGCAGAAGGGCCGGGCATGAACACGTTCAAGAGGCATCCGGGTTGGGCGGTCACGGCCGCCTGGGGAGCCCTCAACGGCATCCTGGTCGGCATCCTGGCCCTTTATCACGAGGATTTGCTGGCGGTGATGCTGTACGTCGGCGCGGCGGTGCTCGTGGAGATCGCGGCCCTGGCCGTTCTGGTGTCGTCCCGGCGGGGCCCGCGGGAGCACATGCGCTACCGGGTACCGGCCGGAGGCGGTGCGGCCGTCCCCGTCGCGGCTGCCGGCCTGACCATCGCCGCGCTCGGATTTGTCTACGGATTCTGGCTGATGTCGCTCGCCGTACCGGTGCTGGCGGTCGCAGCCGCTCTCGCCGTGCACCAGGGCACGTGGCGCAGGGGGCCGTCGTGAACGGCATGACAGGTCTGGACGCCGAGGCGCTGATTATGACCGTATCCGGCCTGCTGGTGTCGGTGGCGGTACCGGCAGTGCTGCTGGCCACCCGCGAGCGCGGTGTGTGGGGGCAGGTGAGTCTGCCCTGGGTCGTGGCCCTGCCGCTGTTCGCGGTCCTGCACGCCGGGGTGACGCTGGCCGGCCCGCTGGTCGCTTCCCGGCTCTACCTCCGCCTGGTTCTGGAGGCCGTCCTGCTGTGCGGAGCGGCTGTTTTCTGGCTGCCGGTCGTCGGTACGCGTCACCGGCTGAGCGATCCGGCCCGCTCCGTCTACCTCTACCTGGCCATGCCCGTCCTGGACCTTCCCGTGGTGGTCATGATCGCCCGTGGTCATGTCGTCGGCGGCCTCGCGATGATCGTGACCATGCTGCCGATCGGGCTGGCCGCGCTGGCGATCACGTGGCGGTGGATCAACGCCGAGGAACGACTGACCAAGGCGGGCAGCGGCGTGGCCTGAGGCCCCGTCGCCGGACCGGATGCGGCTGCCGAGCGCAGCGCGGAGGAGTGAGCCCGCAGGGCCGTTCCGTGCCGCTACGGCGTCGGCCACGCCTGGGTCCGTTAAGCGCCCGCCGGCGCAGGTGACGCCTGTTGGGGTCGGGCCGATTGACGAGGGCCGACGACACCGGCGGTGGTGTGAGGCCGCGATGTGGCTCCGACGTCGCAATCGCCCCCACCCAATCTGGCCATCGTTGGCGCCGACAGACGTTCGATGACGGTCTGCGGCGGCCCCGCAGGGCCAAGCGGCTGGCATCGAGGTGCCGTTGACCGACGTCCGAGCCACCACGATGGGGGCCGTCGTCTCGGCGTCTTTCCGTGACCGGCCCACCACGCTCGTGGCTCTCCCCGTCGTTGTGACCGTTACGTCTGCTCCTTCGATCCGCGCCGCCCGGACTCCTCGCGTTGCTGCGCCTTCTCCACCTCCCGCGCCTTTTCGCCGTGCGCGGGCGCTTGGCGAAGTACCAGCGGCGCAGACCACGGCGGACGATCGCGTACCAAGGTCCCACGCGGCCGATCGGCAGTGGCGTCTCACGCACGATGAGCGTGTGTTCCTGCTCCCTGGTCAGCGCCTTGTGACCGCGACGGTAGGCACCGTCGGCGGTTCGTTCCACGGCCTCGGTCGGCGCTCCTTCCAGAACGTGCGCACGGTCCAGTGCCTGGAGCGCGAGGCACAGCCGCTTCGTGGCCAGGAAGCCCAGCACGGGCACCACGAAGAGACATATCCGGAGTGTCCAGGTGATCGTTTCCATCGGAATGGAGAAGACCTTGGCCAGCACGTCTTGGCCGCCGGCCATCAGAAGAACCGCGTAGGCGAGGATGGCGGCCACTCCGAGTCCGGTCCGCGTGGGCTGGTGGCGTGGCCGGTCACACAGGTGGTACTCCTTGCGGTCGCTCGTGACCCAGCGTTCGAAGAATGGATACGCGTACAGCAGGGCGAACAGCAGCAGAGGCAGCACGACGCCGGGAAGGAACACGTCCCACACGACCGTGTGTCCGGCGAAACGCATCTCCATCGCCGGTGTCAGCCGCAACGCGCCCTCCAGGAAGCCGACGTACCAGTCCGGCTGGGCATCGATGGACGCCTGGTCGGCCCGGTACGGGCCGTAGTCCCAGATCGGGTTGATCTGCATGAGCGCAGAGAGCACCGCAAGCAGACCGAACAGGGTGAAGAACAGGCCGACGGACTTGGCCGTGTACTGCGGGAAGAACGGCTTGCCGACGACGTTGCGGTTGGTACGGCCCGGTCCGGCCCACTGGGTGTGCTTGAGGTAGACGACCAGCCCCAGGTGCACGGCGATGAGCGCGATCAGCAGACCCGGGATCAACAGGATGTGGGCCGCGTACATGCGGGGCACGATCTCGTGGTCCGGGTACTGGCCGCCGAAGACGAAGAAGCTCAGGTAGGTGCCCACGACCGGGATGGACAGCACGATCCCCTGGGCGGTGCGCAGTCCGGTGCCGGACAGCAGGTCGTCCGGGAGCGAGTAGCCGCAGAACCCTTCCAGGAGGGCCAGCATGAACAGCGTCACCCCGATCACCCAGTTGACTTCGCGCGGGCGGCGGAACGCCCCGGTGAAGAAGATCCGCAGCATGTGAACGCCGATGGAGGCGACGAAGACGAGCGCCGCCCAGTGGTGCATCTGCCGGATCAGCAGACCGCCCCGGATGTCGAAGCTGATGTGCAGCGTCGACGAGTACGCATCCGAGGCCATGACGCCTTGAAGGGGGGTGTACGATCCTGTGTACGGCTGTTCCGCCATGCTCGGGTGGAAGTAAAAGGTGAGTAACACGCCCGTGAGGACGAGCACCACGAAGCTGTAGAGCGCGAGTTCGCCCAAGAGGAAAGACCAGTGGTCGGGGAACGCCTTACGCAGGAAGACCTTGCCGGCCTCTCGGACCGGTAGCCGCCGGTCCACGGCCGTGGCCAGCCGTTCCCCGCGGCTGGGCGTCGGCTCGGGATGCAGCAGCTTCCGCAGCAGTGACACCGAACAGCTCACCTCCGTATCGCCTGCGGCTGCCGGTCTCTGGCCGCCGGTCGCGGGGCGGGGTCCCCTGCACAACTTTGCTGAAACGGACGCCGTCTGCCGACGCGTGTGGGCGGTGCGGATTGTAGAACGAGGCTGACGCAGAACTGCCGTACGGCCCGAGGCAGGTGCCGACGGCTGGACAGTGGAGAGGGGGCCGGCCCGCGCGCGTCAGTAAGCGTGCGGACCGGCCCGTAGGAGGGTCAGGAACGGCCGCTTGCCATTGCGGTCGTCATGAGCCCAAGGACGACGGCGACGGCCCCCGTGATCGTATTGCTGACGATGGTGCCCGTAGTCGTCGAGGCGTTCTGCATCACCCAGGGGGCGATGATCGCCCAGGCGCCGATGCCGGCTGCCGCCCAGCCCATGCCGAATGTCCGCTCGAAGGCCGAGCCGAAGCCCAGGGCCAGGACGGCCAGCGCGATACCGGTGACCAGGTTGCTCACGGCGAGGGGGTTGCCGTTGAACCCGATCACCCAGGGGGAGATCGCCAGATACAGACCGGTCAGCAGGGTCAGGCCCTCCGTCGCCTGCGCGGACGGCTTCGCCGAGATCTCGGCGGCCCGGACCCTCATGGCCTGGATGTCGGGATGTTCCTCGATGCGGGAGTGCATGGCCATGTCGGCCACCTTCTTCCTTTCTGTCGGGTTCCTTATCTTCTGCGTATCCCTGGGGGCGGGCCTGAACCGTAAGACAGTGCAATATTTTGCTGGAACCAACTTCTCCTGCCGCCGCCGCACCGCGGTGCGGCGAGGACGGGCCTACGCACCCTGCTCGCTGCATGCTGCGCGGTGTCCTGGTTCGACATGAGCGAGGCTCCTGACCGGATGGCGTCACCGTGTCCGCTCCGGGCCTGCGGGTACCCCGGCAGTCCTCAGCGGATTCCAGTGGAACAACTCATTGCAGGGATGACCCGAATGCTTCTTCTCGCACTGCTCCCCTCCGCGGCCAGGTGCGCGGATGCCGAGCCGAACGACACCGAACCGATCGCCCGATGCCGGAGGTGACCGCTATGGACGAGACACGTGTGCTCGAACGAATCGAGCGGGATATCGCCCGGGACGATCCTTGTCTCGCCGCCACGATACGGGCGCTCAACCGGCAGCTGTCCTGCGCATCGGCAGTGGGCAGTCCGCATGAGCCCGATGAGCACTCCCGCCACGGCTGGTGGCTGACCCTCACCGCGATCATCACCGCTCTCGTGGTCGTGGGTCTCCTTCTCACAGTGGTGCTTCGTAGCGACGCGCGTGCGTCCGACAGCGGTGCCCGCTCCGCGCGCCTCATCCCGCGCAGCGCCTCCCTGACCGCCTCCCTCCGGCCCGGTGACGGGCGAGGGGTGCTCCCGCCCGCGGCCCGGCGGAACTCGCTTCCGGAGGCACGGGTGCCGGTGGGTCCAGGTAGGTGAGCCGGTCGGACGGATCAGGCGCGCCGACGGGGACCGGTCACGCGGCCTGGCGCTGCGACCGTTCATGGGTGTCGGCGCCCAGCTCCTCCTGGATGGCCTCCAGGGACTTGCCCCTGGTCTCGGGGACACGGTGACTGAAGAAGATCCAGGCGATGACGCCCAGTGAAGTGTAGAGCCAGAACACACCGGCGCGGGAGATCCAGCCGGCCAGGGAGAGGAAGGAGACCGAGATCGCGAAGTTCGCCCCCCAGTTGACGGCCGTGCACACGCTCATGGCCCTGCCGCGCAGCGTCTGCGGAAAGATCTCGCTGATCATCAACCAGAACACGGGTCCCAGCCCGATCGCGAAGGCCGCGATGTAGAGCACCAGGGCTGCCAGCGCCATCCACGGCGCGGCGTCCCGCAGAGCCGGCACGGTGAAGTACACCCCGAGCGCGGCCAGGGCGACGGTGAGCAGCGCCGTGCCGGTCAGCAGCAGCGGCCGGCGGCCGACCTTGTCCAGCAGCAGGACCGCGAGGACGGTGAACACGACGTTGGTGATGCCCACGCTCAGCGCCTGGGAGACGGCGCTGTCGGCCGACAGACCGGTCTGCTGGAGAATGGTGGGCGCATAGTAGATGATCGTGTTCACGCCCACGAACTGCTGGAAGAAGGCCAGCCCCACACCGACGATCAGCAGGGGGCGGGCCCGCCCGGTCAGCAGATCGCGGGTTCGGGTGGACCGACTGGACTCGACGCTCTGCCGGACGGAGTCGAGCTCCCTGTCCACGTCGTCGTCGGCCGAGCCCCTGCGCAACGTGCGCAACACGTCATGTGCGTCGTCGTCCCGCTGTCGTTCCACCAGCCATCGGGGAGTCTTGGGGACGCTGAACATGCCGATGGCGAGCGCAGCGCCGGGCAGTGCCGCGACTCCGAGCATCCATCGCCAGTTCTCGGCGAAGTCCTTGAAGAAGTAGTTGATCAGGTAGGCCACGAGGATGCCGCTGGTGGTGGCCAGCTGGTTGAAGGACGTCAGTCCGCCGCGAATGCGCGGGGGGCTGACCTCGGATATGTACAGCGGACTGACGAAGGACGCGGTGCCCACGGCCAGGCCGAGCAGCGCCCGGAAGCCGATGAGCATCCCAGTGTTCCCGGACAGCGCGCAGCCGAGGGCCGCGAACAGATAGACCGTACCCGAGATGATTTTGGTGTTGCGGCGGCTGATGCGGTCGGCGAGGTATCCGCTGAGCAATGCGCCCACCACGGCACCGAGCAGGAGAGCGGAGACGATGAACTCCTGTGCCGCGGATCCGGCGTCGAAGTCCTTCTTGATGTAGAGCAGGGCGCCGGAGATGATTCCGGTGTCGTACCCGAAGAGGAATCCCCCGATCGCCGCGATCACCGCGGTCCTGGAGACGAGCGCGTTCGCCCACAGCTCTTTGAGGAATTCCACCCTGACTCCTTCGCTAGAGGTGTCGGTTTCCGCTATGCGCCGTCGGCGACCGGCCCAGGCGGCGATCACCGGGACGTTCTGCGTGCATCGGCAGCTCGCCCTGTTTTCTTCTGGGAGGACAGGGGGCGTATCCCGGCCGACGGCCGATGAAACGTTGAGCACCGGACGCTGTCGGGCCGTTCGCCTGTGGATACGACGCAGCGGCGGCGCGGTGCCCGCCCGCCACGAGATCGTGTCCTGTCGCTACTTCACGCCGCTTTTCCCGCGTGGGATCTCAAGAACTGCCGAGTGTGCCGAGGGTGGCCTGGGTGGTGAGTGTGTGTCCGTCACGGATGTAGGTGATGGTCACCTGGTCTCCAGGAGACTTTGCGGCCAGTGCCTCGGCGAGGCTTTGCGTGTCGGTGATCCGGGCCTTGTCCAGTTGGGTGATGATGTCACCGGCATGGAGACCGGCCTTGTCGGCGGCGCCGCCTTCGGTGACGGCGACGATGCCCACGCCCGACGGCGACGAGCCGGTGCCGAGCACGGTCCGCACCGTGGCGTCGAGTGCGGCACGGCCGCTGTCGGTGACCTTGCCGTTCTTGATCAGTTGGCCGGCGATACGGGTGACCTTGGTGCTGGGGATGGCGAAACCGATGCCAGGGGCGGCGCTGCCGCCGAGCTCCTGGTCGACCGCGGCCAAGGTGTTGATGCCGATCACCTGGCTGGAGAGATTCGCCAG
Organism: Streptomyces sp. 7R007; assembly: GCF_054850255.1. NCBI lineage: Bacteria > Bacillati > Actinomycetota > Actinomycetes > Kitasatosporales > Streptomycetaceae > Streptomyces > Streptomyces sp. 7R007. Next base: position 30,189 of record NZ_JBTWMV010000064.1, read on the forward strand.
TGCGCCGCCGCTGTTGCCCGGGTTGATGGCGGCGGATGTCTGCACCATGTCGGGGATGGTTGCCCCGGGTGAGCCGTTGTGGGCAGGCTCGGAGACGGTACGGCCGACGGCGGAGACGATGCCTTGGGTGACGCTGCTGGACAGGCCCAGTGGATTGCCCATCGCCAGCACGATCTGGCCGACCGTGACCTTCTTGCTGTCGGCGAAGGCCGCCGGGTGCAGACCGGAGGGCGGACTGCTGAGGCGGATCACGGCCAGATCGTTCGGGGGGTAACTGCCGACCAGGCTCGCGTGCAGGGTCTGCTGGCGGTCGGCGAGGGTGACGGTGAAGCTGTGACTCTCGCCCACCACATGGGCGTTGGTGACGATGTCGCCTTTGCTGTCGTAGACGATGCCCGAACCGAGTCCCGCGGAGGTGGTGATCTGCACGACCGAGGGAAGGACGTTCTGGACGACGTGGGTGTAGTCGCTCTGGAGCTCGGCGCTCACCGAGGACGTACTGGCCGGATCGCTTGTGCTCGCTTTCGGCGAGTCGGAGGAGTTGCCGGTGCAGGCGACAGCCAACAGGGCCAGTGACCCTGCTGACGCGCTTTGGGATAGTATCCGGCGCATCCGACGGGGTCGGATCACTGGCACGGGACGGAAGGTGCCTTTTGCGGCATGGATACGGCTGTGTGCAGCGAACACGGCGTCACTCCCTGTTCTGCGCTGAGTCGAAGGGGCGGTTTCGCCGGGTGGGGTCCCCCGCGACCCGACGCGCACGCCCGACGGCCCCCACCAATGTGACCGAGTTTCGAACCGGTGGTCCTGGTCGAGGCGGCGGTACGCGTTCCACCTGGCCGGGGTTCCTGCCGGTGAGCGCGTTCTTGCCCGAGAGGGAGAGTCTGCGGGGCGGGCGGAGTTCGGACTCGTCGCTCTGCGGGATGCAGGACGTGCCTGAATCTGCTGGGGATGGTCCTCTCCGCCTTGCGCGACCTGAGTTCCACAACGGGAGGTGTCGTGTCCACGCGGTAGCCCATGGGGCGCGGCGGGTGGTAAGGGAGTGGTCGGCTCCTGGAGAGCGTCCCGCGAGGGTGTCGTCCTAACGGGCCGCCAGAACTGCCGGAACCGGGACGGCCGATGACGGCCCCGGGCATCCTGGCTGTCTACGGGTGGGGGGTACCGGGCGCCGCGGTGGTTTCCTCGCCGCCTTGCGTTGTGCCTCCGCGCTCTCGCGCGGCGACCTTCGGATGATGCAGGTCGAAGGCCGGCGACTCGGAACGGATTCGGGGCAGAGAACGGAAGTTGTGGCGCGGAGGCGGACAGCTGGTGCCCCACTCCAGCGAGCGGCCGTAACCCCAAGGGTCGTCCGTTTCCACCAGCTCACCGGTGTTGCCGGTCTTCCAGACGTTGTACATGAACGGCAGGGTGGACAGACCGAGCAGGAACGCGCCGATGGTCGAGATGCTGTTGAGGGCGGTGAAACCGTCGGCAGCGAGGTAAGGCTTGTCCCGTAACTGATCTTGAGGTCGATGCGTGCGCTTAGAGGTCCTTCAAAATGCTGGATCCTTGCGGGCGAGGGTCATGCAGTGGGCGAGCTGGAGGAAAGCGTCGTGCATGTCGTCTCGGGCTTCCCAGCGAGTACGTAAGCGGCGGGGGCCGTGGAGCCAGGCAATGGCGGACTCGGCAACCCATCGCACCTGACCCAGGCCCGAGCCATGTGGCTGACCGCGGCGGGCAATCTTCGGGACGATACCGCGCTCGCGTAGTCGGCGGCGGTAGATGTCATGGTCGTAGCCCCGGTCGGCGTACAACGCGCGGGGCTTGCGCCGGGGCCGCCCCCGCTTGCCCCGCACCGGCGGTACGCCGTCGACCAGCGGCAGCAGCTGGGTGACGTCGTTGCGGTGCCCGCCGGTCAGCGATACCCGCAACGGGGTGCCGTGCGCGTCGGTCAGCACGTGGTGCTTCGAGCCCGGCCGTGCACGGTCAACCGGACTCGGACCGACTTTTGGGCTGCTGCGCCCCCGCTTGGCCGGCACATGCGAGGCATCAACGGTGACGCGGGAGAAGTCCAGGCGGTCCGCCGCCCGCAGCCGGTCCCGCAGCACCCGCTGGAGTTCCTCCCACACGCCGGCCTCCTGCCACTCGGCCAGCCGCCGCCAACAGGTGGGCCCCGAGCCGAAGCCCAACTCCTGCGGCAGGTACTCCCATTGGATGCCGGTGTAGAGGACGAACAGCACACCCTGCAGTGTCTTGCGGTCATCGATCCTCTTGCGCCCGGGGTGCCGGAACCGTCGTTCATGCTTCGGGAGCAGCGGCTCGATCACCGCCCACAGCTCGTCACTGATCTCCCACGGCTTCCGCCGTGCCACGGGTCACCCCCACAAAGACGGAATCACTACACCTCCACCGTGCCACAGGAAGATCATTCTGCAAGGACCCCTAAGCGGCGATGAGATCCGCCCCTCTATCGGGCGAGGGCGAGGTTGTACAGGCGTGCGATGCCGAGCATGGCGTGGTGTACTCCATCGCCCTTGAGGCGGCAGTCGCGAAGGATCTTTCAGGTCTTCATGCGGGCGAAGACATGCTCGACGCGGGCCCGGACTTGTTTGTGTGAGCGGTTGTGTTCCTCTTTCCAGGCGGGGAGCTCCTCGCCTTTGCGTCGGCGGTGCGGCATCACCAACCCCGTGCCCGGATAACCGCCATCGGCGATGGTGGTCGTCTGGCCGACGGCGGCCTTCGCGCCGGATTCCGCCCATGCCTTGCAGTCGTTGCGGTTGCCCGGCAGCGGCCGACCGACGACCATGATCAGGCGGGTGTCGGCGTCGATGACGACCTGATGGTTGGTGGAGTACCGATAGTTCTTGGACTGCTCGGCCACCGTGTGGTCGCGGGTGGGCACCAGGGTGCCGTCCACGATGAGCACGGTGTCCTTGCGGAACCGCATGCGGGGCTGAAGCGCCAGCAGCGGACCGAGGTGGTCGACTATGCGGTCCGCAGCGGACTTCGAGATGCCGAACAAGGGGGCGAGCTGGCGCAGTGTCAAGTTCGTGCGCCAATAGGCCGTGACCAGCAGGACGCGGTCGTCCAGCGGCAGGCTCCACGGTCGGCCCGTCCGGCCTCTGTCGGCGCCCTCGCGGCGCAGTGCGGTCACCAACTTGGCGAAGCAGCGCGGCTTCAGTCCGGTGAAGGGAGAAATCCAGGACGGCTCCGAGGCCGTGATCACAGCAGCCACGCCTTGATGATGTCACCGCGTCTGCACGGTCTATGCGGAGCTTAACGGCGGGTCACAGTGGGAAGGGCAGCCTCGTGACGGACCTGGCAGACCTGGAACTGGTGCACCGCCTGGCCGATGAGGCGGATGCCATCGCCCGACGTTACTTCTCAAGCGCCACCATCGAATCCCGGGCCAAGAGCGACGGCAGCCCTGTCACTGATGCCGACCGGGAGATCGAAATCGTCCTTCGCTCCTTGATCCGCCAGGAGCATCCCGGCGACGCGTTCATCGGTGAGGAGTTCGGCGCCCATGGACACGGCAGACGGCGCTGGATCATCGACGCCATCGACGGCACCGCGAGCTTCCTCGCTGGCGAACCGGAGTGGAGCACCCTGATCGCCCTGGAAGAGGACAGCCGCATCACCCTGGGCATGGTCTCCGCCCCTGCCCTGGGCCGTCGGTGGTGGGCCAGGCCAGACTCGGGCTCCTGGACAGGGCCATGCCCCTCCAACCCGGACGCACCGGCACACCGGTTGGCCCTCACCGAAGGCGGAACTGCCCAGAACGCAGCCATCGGCATCTGGCCACCTCCGTCCAGACTGAACCAGCAGGAACGCGCCGCGGCCGCGAGACTCGCCCGGGGCGTCACGCAGGTCCGGCCGCTGCTGGACTGGACCACAGCGGATCCCACCGCGCCAGCGCCCCGCAAACCGTCCACCGGATCCGGCACCTGCCATGGCGCCCTTCTCGTCGCGACCGGTCAGCTGGACGCCTTCCTCCTCCTGGGAGCCGGCCCGTGGGACATCGCCCCTCTAATTCCCATCGTCCAAGAAGCGGGCGGCACCTTCAGCGACCTCGCCGGCCAGCACCGGACCGACACCGGAGCCGCACTTTTCGCGCGCCCCGGACTCCATCAACAACTCCTGGACATCGCCGTCGCCGACAACTGAGCGAAGCACGCCCCGGATACATGGCCTCCTTGCCCTGAACAGGGATTACGGGACAAGCCTT
>NZ_JBTWMV010000065.1:0-34151 GCF_054850255.1 Streptomyces sp. 7R007
CTCACGCAAGACCGAGGCTAGAGGGCCACCGGGGCGCCGGACCGGCTGTCCGCGTGCCGTTTCCGAGGCCGATTGGAGAGCCCGTCCGAAGGCCAGCAGGCCGTCAACCGCTCGCAGGCCAAGATCCGGGTCGAACCCGCCGTCGCCACCCGCAGGACCTGGCGGCTCCTACGCAAGCTGTGGTGCCCACCAGGTGCGGCTTGAGGCCGAAGGTCCGCCGGATACCTGTGATGGCCGACTGGGAGAGGCCCACTTCCTTGGCCATCGACCGTGTCGACCAGTGCGTGGCGTCCTTCGGCGTGGTCTCCAGTGTCCTGACGACCACTTCTTCCACCTGGGCATCGGTGGTCTTGCGGGGGCCGCCCGGGCGTGGCTCGTCGGTCAGGCCCTCGAGGCGGTCCCGCACAAAGCGGGCCCGCCACCGGCTCACCGTGTGCTCCTCGACGCCGAGCAGGTCGGCAACGTCAGTCCTGCCAGGCAGCCGTCACCCTCGCCTCGCTCCTGATGTGAGCGTGACAATTGAAGAAACTCCTGGCACCTCCCATGCTGGGATGCGGCGCCGTCTCCCGTGGTGTCCGTGGTGGCAGCCGTCCTTTTTGCGTGGATGTTTCTGGGCACCCTGGTGGTATGAGCAGCCCCATTCCGCCCGGGGCGCCGTCGCGACTCCTGCCGCCGGCGCCGGAGAGCGTCGCGATGGCCCGGCGGTTCGTTCGGTCGGCGGTGGACGGTGTCACGCCCGATGTGGAGGACACCGCCGAGCTGCTGGCCGGCGAGCTGGTGACCAACGCGGTGCTCCATGCGCGCACCGAGATCGAGGTACGGGCCTGGGTCGTCGAGGGCCGGGCTCATGTGCGGGTCAGCGACCGTCGGCCGGACCGTGGACTGGTGCCGCACGACCGCCACCCGTACGCCTGCACCGGGAGGGGTCTGGCCCTGGTGGAGGAGCTGGCCACCAGCCACGGCGTCCACAGCGGCGCGGACCGCAAGACTGTCTGGTTCGAGGTGTGGCCCGAGGCGCCGGCGCCTCCGACGTCCGCGTGGGAGACCATACGGCCGTCGGGCCAGACACTGACCGTGACACTGAACGACGCACCGTACGCGTTGTACTGGGCGGCGCAACAGCACTGGGACGGGCTGCTGCGCGAGCTCTTCCTCGCCTCGCACACCGCCCGCCGGACAGGCGTACGGCCGGAGGACCTCGTCGACGCCCAGGACATGAGCAACATGATCTGCGCGTGCATGACGGCGGCGGTGGAGCAGGAGACCCCCGACAGCTCCACGCTCTCCCTGCTCGTGGCGTTCCCGGCGGATGCCGCCCACCACGCGATGACCCTGCGCCAGGTCCTCGACGCGTCCGAGGCGGCGGCACAGGAGGAAAGCCTGCTCACCCTCCCGGCACTCCCGCAGATCCGGGCCTTCCGGCACTGGCTGTTCGACCAGATCGCCGGCCAGCTGTCCGGGGAACATCCCCTTGCGTGGACGCTGGTGCCCGGCGAGCCGGGCGCCATCCCCATGGAGCTCGCGCCCTGGGACGCGAGCGAGGTGGAGGCCGCCAGCGTGCCGACCATCGCGGCCGACGACCGCAACCAGATCATCGCGGCGAACAGCTCCGCGGCGAGCCTGCTGGGCTGGCACGCGCACGACCTCGTCGGGCAGCGACTGACCGTGCTCATCCCCGAACATCTGCGCACACGCCATGTCGCGGCCTTCACCTCGCTGCTGCTCACCGGCGAGTCCCGCATCCTGGGCCGTTCCATACCGGTTCCGGCACTGCACCGGGACGGCCGGATGATCCCCATCCGCCTGTCCATCCAGACCCAGGAGGCGGTCGACGGGCGCACCGTGTTCGTCGCCCAGCTCAGCGCGTCGACGGCTCCCCCCGCCCCGCCGCACCCGCCGCGGGAAGACCGGCACGCCACGCGGCCGGCGCCGGGCCCGGTCCACCTGCCGACCACCACCAAAAAGTCGACGATGGCGCGGCTTGAGACCGCGGCGCCGGAGTGGCTGTCCCTGTTTGCCGAGACCGGCAGGGCCATGACCAGCTCCCTCCACCCGACCGAGAGACTGCAGCGGGTGTGCCAGGTCCTGACCCGCCAACTGGCCGACTGGTGCGCGGTCGACCTCCTCGACGAACGCGGGCAGGTGGAGCGGGCCTGCATCGTCCACCACGATCCCCACGTGCCGATTCCCGGGCGGCACCTCGGCAGACTGCCTTCGCTGCCCGAGACCGCACAGGGATCACTGCCCCGGGTGCTGCGCGGCGCCGGCCCCCTGCTGATCACCGACATCCCCTCGCTCGGCGAAGCCCGCAGTCCCCTGGACGCCCGGCAGCTGGAGCTGGTGCAGCAACTCGGCGGCAGCAGCGCCGTCATCGCTCCGCTGCGCGCCCAACGGGAAGTCTTCGGCGCCCTGACCCTGGTCCGTTCCCAGGACGAGGACCCGTTCAGCAAGGACGACATCGCCCTGATCGCGGAACTGGTCCGCGGCATCGCCTTCGGAGTCGACAACGCCCGGCTGCACCAGAACGTCCACTTCAACGCCGAGCAGCTCCAGCGCGCCCTGCTGCCCGAACTGCCCCAGGTCGAACATCTGGAGCTGGCCGCCCGCTACCTCCCCTCCAGCACCTCCGCCGACGTCGGCGGGGACTGGTACGACGCCTTCGTCCTGCCCGGCGGCGACACCGTCCTGGTCATCGGCGACGTGTCGGGCCATGACCTCAAGGCCGCCGTCGCCATGAGCACCCTGCGCAACATGCTGCGCGGCATCGCCGTCGACCGGCAGGAGCCGCCCGGAGAGGTGCTGCGCCGCCTGGACCTCGCCAGCCACACCCTCTCTCCTCAGTCCACCGCCACCTGTGTCTACGCCCTGGTCAAGAACGACGACGGCCACGGGAACCTGCACCACTCCTCCGCCGGCCACCTGCCGCCCCTGCTGACCACCCAGGAGGGCGACACCCACTACCTGGACGCGGGCAGAGGCCTGCTGATCGGCATGGACCCCGACATGCCCCGCCCTTCCGCCTGGGACCCGCTGCCGCCTCACTCCACCTTGCTGCTCTTCACCGACGGCCTCATCGAGCGCCGCGGAGAGCCCCTCGACGACGCGATGACCCGACTCCGCCGGTACACCGCCGACCACGCACAAGATCCTCTCGACGTCTTCTGTGACGACCTGATCATCGAGTTCGGCTCTGACAGCAGCGACGACATCGCCCTGCTCGCCCTGCGCCCCGTTCCACCCCGGCGCCCCGGCCCCGGCTGAGGTGCCGTCGCGCACTCCTTGCCGGCCGCGCACTGCCGACTGAAGTCGTGGGTGCGCAGGGCGATGGCCTGGAGCCTCGAAGAATCCGCCTTCGTCATCGAACTCACCGTCAGCGAACTGGTCACCAACGCCATCCACTACGGCCACCCACCCGTCCGACTGCGTCTGATCCGCTGTCAGCTCCAGGTGCCGGTCGCCGGCGACGTGCAACAGGCCGTCGCGTTCCACGCGGGCCACGGTCTGGCTGACGGTGGGGCCACTGTGGTTCAGGCGCTCGGCGATGCGGGCGCGTATCGGAGTTACGCCTTCCTCCTCGAGCTCCAGGACGGTGCGGAGGTACATCTGCGTCGTGTCGATGAGGCGGGACATGTTGCTCGTCAGGCGGGTGTTTCGGCGGTGGCGGTCAGCATCGCGCGGCCGAGGGTGTGGCCGGACATGGTGAAGCCGAGGACGGCCGGGGTGGCGTCGGCCGGGACGCCGAGGGATTCGACGTCGAGGGCGTGCACCACGATGAAGTAGCGGTGCGGGCCGTGGCCGGGCGGCGGGGCGGCGCCGATGAAACGGGCTGCGCGGGCGTCGTTGGGCAGTTGGAAGGCGCCCTCGGGCAGGCCGGATCCGGTGTCGTCGCCGGCGCCCTCGGGCAACTCGGTGACGGTGGCGGGGATGTCGGCGACCGCCCAGTGCCAGAACCCGGAGCCGGTGGGGGCGTCGGGGTCGTAGACGGTGACGGCGTAACTCTTGGTGCCCTCCGGGGCGCCGCTCCAGGACAGCTGCGGGGAGAGATCCTTCCCGCCGGGAACGCCGGAGGAGAACTGCTCGGGCGGCCAGGGGGCGCCGTCGGTGACGGTGGTGCTGGTGACGGTGAAGGACGCCGCCTCGGGGAGGCGGGCGAAGGGGTCGTTGGCGCGCATCGCGTCATTCCTTTCGGGATGTGCCGGGCAGTAGCGGTCGGAGCGCCGGCCGAGAGCCCGCAAGGTCGTGCAGGGGCCTCGTCGGTGTCACTCGTCGAGCACAGAATCGACAGTATCAGAGATAATCGATTATTGCCCTTGCCGTCTATGATTGGAGACATGACTCAGACGGCCCCCACACCGGCCCCGACGGGGAAGCAGATGCTCTCCGAGCAGGTCTACGCGCACCTGCGGGACGCGATCATGCGCGGCGACTACGCCCCCGGTGATGCCCTCAAACCGCAGGACCTCGCCAAACAGCAGGGCGTGAGCCTGGCCGTCGTGCGCGAGGCGCTCGTGCGGGTGGTCGGAGAGGGGCTGGCCGACCGGCTGCCCAACCGCGGTTTCGCCGTGCCGGCCTTCTCCGACCGCCGGTGGCAGGAGATCGCCGAGGCCCGCCGGACCATCGAACCGGTCGTACTGCGCATGTCCATCGAGCGCGGCGACGTCGACTGGGAGGCCCGGGTGCGAGCCGCCCACCACCGCCTGGCCCGTACCCCGGCATACGCGCCGGACGAGGGCCAGTACTACAGCAGCGTGTGGGCCGAAGCCCACCGAGTCTTCCACCGCACCCTGCTGGAGGGCTGTGGCAACCCCGTCCTGCTGGAGACCGTCGATCGCCTGTGGACCGCGAGCGAGCTGGCCCGCCGCTTGGCGGCCCACCGCAGCCCCGACCGCGACGGCGCCGACGAACACCGCCGGCTGGAGGAGGCGGCGCTGGCCCGCGACGCCGACACCGCGGCCCAGCTGCTGGCCCGGCACCTCACCCAAACCGCGGCCGTCCTGACCGGCGAGAGTCGCTCCGCGATTGCCTCCGGCCACCCCTGACAGTCCGCGACGCTCCCGAACCTGGCCGGCTATCAGGCGCCCCCTGGTTGAGCCAGCAACCAAGTGGCGGGGAAGAGCGGGGCTGGGGATTTTCAACAGCGTTGCCTCTCAAGGGTGAGGACGGCGGCTGCGATCGATGAGAGACGGTTGGGGCTGCAGCGGGCCTTGCGGAAGACTCGCCAGGATTTCAGGCGGGCGACTCCGCGTTCGAGGGGCGCCCGGGCTGCGGACAGGGCCTTGTTGACCGTCCGTTCGGTGGGTGTGAGGTCGCCGTTCGGCGGGCGGCGCTTCGCGGTGGTGACCCAGTCGCCTGCACCGATGTAGGCCATGTCGGCGAGGATCGGAACACCCTGACGCTCGCAGATCCTGATGATCCTGTGCTTGCGGGCGGCTGTCAGGTCGTGCGTCCGGCCCGGCAAGGCGGGCGAGAACCACAGGATGTCCCCGGCCGGATCCGTGACAACCTGCACGTTCCCACCATGTCGCTTGTGTTTGGACGAGTAGTCGGCCCGCCCGTCGCCGACCCGGTCGCACTCGGCGAGTGTGCCGTCCAGGAGGGCATCGTCGGGGTCCGTCTCACGCAGCACCTTCAGCAGGCCCGGCGTCTTGTCCGCCAGGTGCTGCACGACGGTGGTGGCGTAGGCGTGGGCGGTGCCGACGGATATGCCGAAGCCCGCGGCGATCTGCGCGAGCGTGTCGTGCCGGCGGAGGTAGACCAAGGCGACGAGAGCCCGCTGGTGCGGCGGGAGCTTGCAGCGGCGGTCACCCTCACGGGTGACGATGAGTATGGTTACCCACTCGACCAGAGCGTGAGGCAGGTCGAGTACGGCAGGATATGGAACCAACGAGGCTCCCGTGCTGATGAGTTGAGACGTCGAACACCTCTCTCAACGGCACTGGAGCCTCGTGCGTTGCGGGCACTGACCTCGTCACCCATCCGGGGACCGCTCTGAATAGGCTCAGTGGCCGCCTATGGGGAGCTTGTCAGGTTCTGATCCACTTCTTGTGGGGCGGTGACACGGCGTCACAACTGGCTGGAAGGATGGCCGTTCGTGTGATTGCAGCGTGTCCTCGACGTTCTCCACGGCCTTCGCCCATCTGTCCTCCGTGGTGGTGGACGAGGTCAGAGCGGACGACGGCGGGATAGCCCTCACTGCGCGGACGGTGACGCGGGAGGCGGCGTGTCCGGACTGCGGCGCCGTGTCCGGCCGTGTCCATGGTGGCTACCGGCGGCGCCTCGCCGACCTCTCGGCGGCCGGGCGGCAGGTCCTGATCGACCTGCTGGTGCGACGGTTCCTCTGCCCGTCGGCTGCGTGCGGTCGCTGCACGTTCGTCGAGCAAGTGGACGGGCTCCCCGAGCGATTCGCGCGGCGTACGCCGCTCCTGCGTCGCTCGCTGGAGAAGATCGCGCTGGCACTCGCTGGGCGTCCTGGCGCCCGGCTGGCCGCGCACCTGTCCATCCCGACGAGTGCGAACTCCCTGATCAGGCCTGTGCGCAGGCTTCCGGACAAGCATGTCGACGCCGCACCCCGTGTGCTGGGCGTCGATGATTTCGCCCTCAAGAAGGGGCACGTATACGGAACGATCATCTTGGACATGGAGACCGGGGAACGCATCGACGTCCTGCCCGACCGCACCGCGGAGACCCTCACCGCGTGGCTGCGCGCACACCCTGGAGCGGAGATCGTCTGCCGGGACCGGGCCAGTGCCTACGCCGAGGCCGTACGCACTGCCTGCCCCGACGCGACCCAGGTCGCGGACCGCTTCCATTTGTGGAAGAACCTGTGCGAAGCCGTCGAGAAATGCGTTGCCACGCACCGCAGTTGCCTTGTCGAGCCTACCGGGGACGCGCCCGCTGACACCACTGCCGAGCAGGCAGTGACGGGGCGGCTGGAGGGGATGCGCCTGATCCGGCGCCGCGAGCGTCATGCCGCCGTGCACGCCCTCTACGACAAGGGCGTCCCGATCCAGGCTATCCGAGACCCTCGGACTGGACCGCAAGACCGTACGCCGCTACGCGCACGCGGCCACGCCCGAGGAGGCATCGCTGGGCACCGGATCGCGGTGCTACTGCCAGGTCCACGCCTACTCGCCTTACCTCCACCGGCGTTGGAACGAGGGCTGCACAGACGCGGCACGGCTCCACGCGGAGATCACCGAACTCGGCTACACCGGCAGCAGGCGGACCGTGCGCCGGCACCTCCAGGAGATCCGGGCCAGCGGTAAACCCGCACCCGACAGGCCCAAGGCACTGACGGTCCGCACGGCAGCCTGGCTGATCGCCTCGCACCCGGACCACCTGGACGAGAGCAGCACGCTCAAGCTCAAGAAGCTCCTGTCCCGGTGTCCCGAACTGAACGCCGTCGCCGCGTGCGTCCGTTCCTTCGCCGCCATGATGACCGACCGCCGCGGCGGGCGACCTCGCCGGCTGGCTCACCAGCGCCGAGGACACCGACATGAAGCCGCTGCAGAGCCTGGCCCGCGGCCTCCGCCAGGACTTCGACGCCGTCACCGCCGGCCTCACCTTGGAATGGAGCTCGGGCAAGGTCGAGGGCAACGTCAACAGAGCGAAGCGAATCAAGAGGGACGGATACGGTCGCGCAGGGTTCGACCTCCTTCGCCTGCAGATACTCTTCGCCGACTGAAGACCGTCACCCTCCGCAACCGCCCACAAGAAGTGGATCAGAACCGCTTGTCATGGCCGCCGTCAGGGGAACGGGACGGCCCAGCAGGTGCTCGGCGCGACGGCGCAGGGGCTGGGCGAGGTTGAGGTTGTCGCCGTGGGTGGTGCTGTGCAGGAGCTGAGTCGTCACGGCGAGTTCGGCGAACCGGCCCGCGGGGGTGTCGAGCGTGCTCTTGAGTTCGCGGCGGATGCGCGCGGCGAGGGATGGGATGAGCAGGCTGTAGGCGTGGAGTACGGCAGCGTCGTAGCCGGTCGGGGCGAGGCCCCAGCCTTCCCAGTCGAGGATGCGGAGTTCGGGCGCGCAGAGGTTGGCCCAGTGGAAGTCGCCGTGCGCTGTGGACCATGACGGTGGTGTGGTGTCGATCGGTGTGCCGAGGAACTGTGGCATGGCGCGTTGGAGGAAGGGCTGGTGCACGGAGAAGCGGTCGGTGGGCACCTGAACGACGTCGAGGAGCGCGGCGCGGACCGCTCGCCACCACGTGGACGGAAGGTCCGGGGTGGTGGTCGGTGCGGCGGTGGGGGAGACGGGCGGAGCGGCGACTCGTTCGTATAGTTCCGCGCGGTAGGTCCAGTGCGTGTCGTGCCAGTCGTGCACGTCGCGGAGCCGGGGCCGCGGTACCGACTGCGGGATCGCCTGGTGGGCGGTGATGGAGCCGTTCCAGAAGGTCGGGTTGAGCTCGTTGGAGGCGGTGCAGCCGACGCGGAGCCAAGCCGGGCCGTCGGCGGTGGTGACGGGCACGCTCAGCGTTCGGCCGCGCCATCCCCATGTCTCGACGGCGTCTGGTGCGGGCTGGGCTCCCAGAGCAGTGCACGCCTGGCCTTGGGCGGTTCGCATCCGAGCCGTGGTCGTGGGGTCGTGGGGTTGGGTGGACATCAACTGGCCCCCGGTGCTGGGGTGCTGGAAAACAGCGTCGTCGGAGCCATCACCGTGTCGCGTGCGGCGCGCGCGAGGATGCCCTGGGTTCGGCTGTCCAGGCCCATGCGGTTCCAGGCGAAGATCACGTGATGGGCGAGGACGTCTCGCAGGCCGCGGTGGAGCGTGCCGGTGTGTGCCGCGTCGCCGAGGCGTCGCCCTGCGGTCTCGAAGGCAGCGGCCCAGGGCGCGAGAAAGTCGAGCACGCCGTGCTCGTTGAACAGGGGGCTGGTGGGACTGGTGTTGAGCGTCATCAGGACTCGCAGCGCCGCGGTCATCCCGCTCAGCCGGGCGGCGGGCGTGTCGACGGGCAGGGGACGCAGTTGTTCCACGCGGTGCCAGATGTCGCCCTGCTCGTGTGGTTCCTGTCCGGCTCCGAAGAACAGTGCGCAGCACAGCAGGACGGACAGCTCGCGGCGGCCCAGGGTGTTGCCCGGCATCGCGGTGGAGTCATGGCGGCGTAGGTAGTCGAGGACGCGCCGGGTGTCGGCGTGGAACAGAGCGTGGGCCGTGGCCATGCCGTCGGGACCGCCGAATGCCAGCGACTCGGGTTCGTAGAGGGTCTGCCACCAGCGCTCGACCAGACGGTCGGCCAGGAGCCTGTCCAGGACGGTGCTCAGGGATTTCTCGGCGTCGGCACGCGTGGCCAGGGAGCCGGGGCGGCAGCGCAGACGCCAGCAGGGGTATTTGCGAAGAAACCACCAGGTGGTGAGCGTTCCGGCCTGTTCGGCCTGCTCCAGTTGTGGAGCGAGGCCGGCAACAGCGGTGTGCTCGGCGGCGTTCCAGTCGGCGAACTGGATGGAGACGGAGTACCAGCCCTGAGCGGCCTCGGCTTGAGCGGCGAGGGCGTGCTCTCCCGCGGCCTGGTAGACCTCGACGGCGTCGGCGAGGTCACCGACGTTCATGCCCGCGCGGGCGGCGACCCGGTGGAGCGGGGCGCCGGCCAGAACCTCCAGGACGCATGCAGCCACTGGAAGCGGCGATAGGGGACGGTCCACCTTCCTCATCCCTTCCTGATCCGGGGGCGTCTCAGTTGATGAGCAGGCACGAGTCCCACCCGGAGAGCGGCGGCGTGGCGTCGGCGGCGATGTGCAGGGCAAGAGCGAGTCCCGCAGTCCCTTCGAGGAAGCCGATGTCGTCGCCAAGACCGGCACGGCACCGCTGCAGGAGGCGGTCGGAGAGGGCGGGCAGGTGCGCGCTGACCTCCGGCGTGTACGCGTCGCGGGCGGCCCGCCAGACGGTTTGGTACAGGCCGGCCCAGCCGTGGCACAGGCTGTTGTCCGTGATCCCGCTGAGCTGGTCCGGGTCGGCAAGGCAGCGCACGAGCGCGTGCTCGGCCCTCTGCTGACGTGCGAGATCGCGTGTGGCGATGGCCGCGAGCTGTTGAGCGCGGGCCAGGCCGGGGGTGCCGTAGCACCAGCTCGGGCGCAGGGGGCCGAGTTGGCCCGGTCGGCCGGTGCGCAGCTGCTCCCGGGTGATCCACTGCGGCCACCAGGGACCGGAGTCGGCGTGCTGCCGCCAGATATCAAGCCAGTCGATGATCCGGTGGACGGCTTCGTCATGCCCGTTCACGGTGACGCCCCGGCGCCGAGCCTGGGCGAGGAGGGCGAGCGGCCCGGCGATACCGTGCGCGATGCCGAAGTTTCCGTGGCCGCCGGGGAAGGCAGCGGAGTGCCGGCGCCGGGGGTCGTGGGAGACCCACCAGCCCGGCAGGGTTTCATCGCCGGCACGCAGGGGGTGTGTCAGGCGTACGAGGTAGTCCAGGACCCGCTGCAGGACGTCGTTGCCGCTCATGTGCTGCAGGAGATGGGCGCCGAGCCCGGTCAGGCCGTGCAGGAGGTCGTACTCGCCGAAGGCGGGAAGCTCCCCCCGCTCGATCCGCGCATGTGCGAGGTCAACGCGGCGGTGGGTGAGTGCGGTGACGGATGCGTCCACTCCCTTGCAGGCTGGGCCGTAGCGCACGGTGCCGTCCGCGCCGGCCGCGTGGAGGACGAAGGCGAGGGCGGGTGCGCCGTAGAGCAGGTTGGCCTCGTCCGCGGCGCTCACGCCATCCCCTGCGGCGGCCGTCACCCAACAGTGGGCGGTGTGCCAGCGGCCCTCTGCGCGGTGGGCGCGTTCGATGTGCAGCAGTGCGACGCCGGCCGCTCCCTTGGACAAAGACTGTGCACGCCAGCCCAGTTCGGCGGGGAGCGCTTCGGGCGTCGTCAGCAGCCGGGCGATCTCCTGCGCGGCGGCGGACGCAGTGCGGAGCTGCACCGTCATGGTGTCCTCCTGTGTGCGCGGGCGCTCTGCGCGAGGGCTGAGGCGCGGGCCAGGCGGTGGCCGACGCGTTCGCGGTCCGGGTCGACACCGATGGTGCGGACGTGATGCATGTGGAGGAGGGACCTGACCACACTGTAGGGATCGCGCTGGCGGGCAAGGTGTGTGTGGTAGTCGGTGAGGGCGGTCCGGCGCCGTTCCCAGGCCCGCGTCACGGTCTCGCCGTCCGGCATGGCGCGCAGCGCCGCCCAGTCGTCGGCGGGGTCGGCCAGGCGCAGACCGATGTCCCGCACGATCTGGTCCAACTTGCCCTGCTCGTGGGGGAGATGGTTGATCAGCCAGCGCATGCCGGTGTCGGGGCTTGGTGCGTACGAGGCGGCGAGGTCGACCAGGCCGGCCGCGGTAACGGCTTCGGGCGGCAGCCCGGTGCGCAGGACGAGCGTGATCTGGGCGAGGGCGGCGGCGGAGTCGGCGGCGAATACCTCGTGTGCCGCGTCCATGACCTCGCCGTGCCCGTAGCGTCCCGTCTCAGGCTGGTATGTGGCCAGCTGGAGGTGGGCGAGAAGGCCGCAGTCGCGCAGCTCGGCGGCCCACTCTCCGACCCGGGCGGCGGCCTGTCCGTACTGGTCGGCCGCGGGCAGACGCAGGTAGAGTCTCAGGTACTGCTCCAAGTCGGGGCGGCTGGTGTCGCGGTGGCGCCGAAACCACCACCCTTGAAGAACGTTCATTGCGTCGAGGAGACGCGGCAGGTGCTCGGCCAGCACCTCGTCCTGGCGGTCGGGGTGTCCGTGAACCTGGGCGCACAGCCATGGTGAGCGGCCCGGAAGCTGCCCCGCGTCCCGCCTGACGGCCAGGACCGGTGAGGACGTCACCGCGTTTCGCTCGGCGCCGCGCGGCCGGGCCAGACCCAGTGTCAGAAGGAATTCATGGGCGCGGCCCATCCACGCCAGATCGGCCGCGGTGGGAGCCTCCTGCAACGCGACCTCGCGGGCCGTGACGAGGCGGTTCCTCAGCAGCATCCGGTGCAGGGGCCGGCTCAGGTCGAGGGGCAGGCGCAGGTCGGACTCACATAGGACGACAGCTTCCGGGACGCGCAGCCGACGACGCCATGCCGCAAGGGCGCCTTCCCATTCAGCCGGCGGGGCAGCGGGCTGGGGGAGATCGGTGGCCGTCAGCAGCCAGCGCGCCGACGAGAGCACGCTGCGCCGGTAGCGCAGCCGCGGCAGGTACGGCAGGCGTACGGCAGCTCCCCAGTCGAACGCCTTGTAGACGGCGCAGCGTGCGGTGGTGACCTCAGCCAGGAAGCGGGCGAGTGGCGGGGTGAGGGTGCCCGCCTCCAAAGCGTGCACGACCCGGGGCTCGATGCGCCTGCCGGTGGACAGCTGCACCAGGTGGAGCCGGCGGGCGTCCGCGGTGACCGCGAGGTCGTGCAGTGGGATCACGTCCGGGTGCGGATCGCGGTGCTCGGCCAGAGAGATCGTGTGCGGGAGCAGCTGGGGGGCGCGGACGACGTTCTCGCTGCGCCGTCGGCGGGGGAAGAACGACAGCTGGGCGGCAACGGCCTGGGGTGCGTCAGCGCTCAGGGCGGCGTACGTGTCGGACAGGCCTTTGCGGTCGCCCTGGGGCAGCAGATCGGTGAACCGTCCGGCCATGCTGCTGCCGGGGCGAGGCACTGATGTGACGAGCAGGCGAAACGCCCCGTCCTCCACGGCCTGCGCAGACGCGGCGTGGATCTGGAACGCGATCTCGGTGCGCGGGGGCGCGAGCATCTCAAAGGGGTCGCCGACCGCCAGTCGGCGCACCAGGGGCTCGGTCAGCGCGATCTCTTCGGCACCGTCGATGACCGCCTGCTGGACAAGGGCCAGCAGGGTTTCGTCGCGGTCGGTCAGCGTGCGTGCGGTGTTCGCCACCGGCGAGCCCGGGTATCCGGCCGGTAGTCCCAGCCCGGTGTCGCCGACCAGTTCGAGCACGGGGACGACGGCCCCCGCGCCGTAGCGCTGGCGGAATCGGATGTGGAAGTCCTTCCAGCGGGGATAGCCGAACGGGTACGGGGTCAGGCGCAGCAGCACGGAGGCGGCGGTCTCGGCCTCGCGGATCACCGCGGAGGGAAGGGACACGTCGCAGTCCAAGGCGGTGTCGACGACGAGCGGCTGAGGTGTGATGTCGCAGATCGCCGTCATGCGTGCGGTCACCGTTGCCCTCATGCCGTGGGCGGCGGTGGGGGATGCGGTGTCGTTGTGCCGCGAGAGGTCTTCGTGAATCACCCGCAGGTCGTGCACCAGGCCGGTGAGGTCGGGCAGCGCGTCGGCATCAGCCGCCTTCAGCTGTGCGCGGAGGTGTCCCAGGGCGTCCGGGACGGTCATCGGCGCCCGGAGGCTGGTGAGCAGCAGGTGCTGGGCGACGAGTTCGGCCAGCAGGGAACGAATCTGCGCCGGAGGTGCGCTCGGGTACTTCGCGGTCAGCAAGGTGACGAGATGTCCGAAAGGGATGGGCTCGCGGGCAGCCTTGGTCGCGGTGCGCACCGGATGCGTGCGGCGGACGGATATCTCGATCGGCGCGAGCACGCCGGGACGGTCGTCGGGCGGCTCGCCGGGGGCGACGAGCCGGTCCCCGCGCACGAACGCGACCGGGTTGGTGACCACCCTCAGGCGTGTCAGCAAACCCGGATGCCGTTCCAGGCGGGCGACGACAGCTCCCAACCACTGGGCGTCCGCCCGGGCGATCGTGCGGTGGCTCTGCCCCCAACGCACGTGGGCGTCCGTGCCGATCTCAGCGGTGCTGACCCCGGCGAACAGACCGAACGGGGTGGCTCGCCCCTGCCAGCGCAACTGGTAGGAGGCCAACGACGCCACGAGGCGGCGCACCCGGCGGGCCTGAGGGGTGCGCCCTTTCAACAGCGCAGAGATCTGCTGGGCCAGCACCGGGCTGGCGGTTTCCACGGCCCGCCGGGCGGGCCCGTGCTGCCACACCTGCCTCAGCCAGGCCAACCCCTCGGCCGCAACCGCCTCTGGGGAACCGGTCATGGGCACTCCCTCGGCGTCAGGCGCTCCGCCTGGGTACGTCGTGGCGCGCACGAGGGGCACGCCGATCAGCTGGTACAGTGGCCGGTCCGCTCCCGCTGTCATCAGCTCCTCTTCCCTTCGGGCAGCGTGCGGAGGTGGGGGGCCGGTGGCGCCGGACGGGATGTCCGCCCGGTGCCACCGGCCGTGATCGGCGTCAGGACGGGTCGCCCACGAACGAGGTGCAGGCCGTGCCCGAGCAGCTGGAGCCGCAGCCGTCGCTGGTGTCGCGCAGCAGGTCACGGACCGGCAGGCCGGCCTCGACGACGCGGACGTCGAGCGTGAAGTCCACATCGACCTGCGTGGTCGCGGCATCGGGGTTATTCATGTCGTTCACTCCTTCTGAATGAGGTGGTGCGGTTGCCCTAACCCGCCGGAGGCGCATCCTCCGTCGGCCAGGAGATGAGGACGCGGACGTGCCGCTTGTTGATGACGCGTCCCTTGGGGAGCCGGTCATCGGGTGTGTCGGCCGGGTAGGCCGCGATGCTGGGGCCGGGACCGCCGCGGTGGTCCCGGCCCCAGACACGGATCTGCTCGGCCAGGGTGTCGGCGAGCGCCGTGGCGTCCGGACCGAAGGCGTGCGCCCCGAACTCGACGACGGATTGCGCGCCCGGCCTGCGCTGGGCGAGATAGGCGAAACTGCCTCCCTCGGCCACGGCCGGGCAGGCCATCGTGTTCTGCGGGGCGACCAGGCCCGTGTCCAGCTTCGGATCGACGGCGAGGAGACAGAATCCGTCCAGTGCGGTGGCCAGCCACATCTGCAGCGTGTCGAACTGCTCCCCGCGAGGGATCTCCACCCCCGACCACACCTCGACCCGCCCGGTGTCGAGCGCGCCGCTCAGCGCGTCCGGGTCGGCCGGCCACTCCTCGTCGAACCGCAGGCCGATCTCCTTGCCGCGCAACAGCAGAAGTCGTTCCTGGTGCGCACCGGCTCCCTGCATAGTGACGAAGCCGCAGATCTTCGCCGACCGGCTGATCAAGTGACCGTCTTCCCGGGCGAAGGTGATCGATCGGGTCAGACCCCGCATCCGCAGCGGGACGGTGATGGTTCCGCCCTCAGCGAGCTGGGTCACCCAGGCCGGCGGGATGTCCCAGCTGCCGACCGTGACGATCGTCCGGTCGTAGGGGGCGTGCTCGGCACACCCGTTCTCACCATCCGTCACAACGACGTTCACGTGCGGGAATCCCGCCTCGTTGAGGCAGGCGCGGGCCCGCTCCGTGACGTCCGGGTCGATGTCGATGGTGGTGACCTCACCGTTCTCGCCGACCAGTGAGGCCATCAGCGCGGCGTTGTAGCCGCCGGAGCCGATTTCCAGGCAACGGTGACCGGGCCGGAGCGCCGCCTGCTCCAGCATGGTGGCCTGGATTTCCGGGGCGGACACCGAGCTGATCGTGATGCCGTGCTCGTCCCGCTTCGTGACCAAAGGGGTCTGGGCATACGCCTTCTCCAGAGGGGCTTCAGGGGCGAACAGGTGCCGGGGCACCGCGCGGAACGCCGCTTCGACCTCCTTCGTCTCGATCACCTTCTGGGCCACAAGCTCGTTCACGAGCTTGTCTCGCAGCTTTGCTGCTGAGGGTGGGCTAGCGGTCGCGTCGGTCATAGCGGGGTCCTTACGGGGCCTCGTGCGCCTTCCCCTCGGGCGTCGGCGCCAACTGCATGGTGGTTCGGTGACGGAGGCCGGCTGGCGAAAGCCGGCTGTTGTTCAGCGCCCCAGGAGCAGCTCCTGGACGCGGTCGAAGGTGTAGGTGTGGCGGTCGGGATGCTGGGTTTCCCTCACCAGCCACACGGAGGTGACGCGCGCGGTCACGTGATGGCGAGCTCGGCGGAGCAGGGCGGAGGCGAGGCTGTCTGCCCGGTCCATCTGGTCGAGGCGGCGGGTGTCGATCTTTGCGTAGGCGGCCGACATGTGGGGGACGTACGTCTCGGTCGCCTTCGGCAGGACCAGGCCGGCGTTCGCCAGGCCGGTTCGGACGCGCAGGTTCAGGTGCTGCGGCGGGTTCGAGGGGCCGTCATGAGGCCAGATGCGGACGAGGACCGCGCTGCGGCCGAGCGCGACCGGGCCGACGTCGATGGTGAACGGCTCCTGGCCGGCCAGCTCGGTCCGCAGGCAGTCGACGGCCTCCCTGAGCCGGCGGGGGCCGACACGCTCGTCGGCCTGGTCGCGGCACAGGGCGCCCTGGATGGTCCAGTGCAGGTCGTCGTCGAAGACCGGAGCCACGAGGTCCTCGTACGGGGCCAGGACCTCGCGCACCTGCCGGAAGTAGTCGATCACCTCGGCGGTCGGCAGCCACAGCACATGGGGCCGGACGCCGTCCTCGGAAGGAGCGCCCTCGGCACGCCAAAGCCGTCCTGGGTGCATGAACGCCTTCACGGGGCCGTCACCTCCAGCTCGGGTGGGGCCGAAATCCGCGGTGACATGCGGGCGCACGGTTCGACAAAAGGCCGCCGCTTGCCTTGGAGCAGGCGGTAACCGATGTGTCCGTTCCGGCCGACACCCGCGTGATCTGCGTCGCGGCCCAGCCGGCACCCGTGGAGCAGAGCGACCTGTACGAACTCGCTCTCGTCCACAGCGCCGTCGCCGCCGGCCGGATCACCGAACCGCTCATCGCGGACCTGCACGGGGGCAGCGCTTCGTCTAGAGCGCGCGCGGTGGTACGAGAGCCACCGCCGACTGCCGTGCGGCAGCGAGCGGTGGAGGGAGGCGGGGGCGTAACGGGCTGGGGCACGGTGTTCTCCCGGAGCGCAGACATGACGTCCAGCGTCGATGACCGCGACGCCCGGGTGCCCGTTGCCGGACGTTATCAAGTCTATCGGGGGAACGGCCGGCCGCGGCGCGGACACAGCTCGGAACGCGCCAGGCAACACAGTGCAGCACTCATCCATGGACCGTCTCCTTGCGGGCCATGCCGGCGTACGACGCCGCCTGCAAGGCGATCGGGTATTGCGGGACCGTCGCCTGAGGCGTGGCCAGGCCGGGGGGAACCAGCCGCCAGCCGCCGAACAGCGCGGTGATCTGCTCCCTCGTCCGTGGATGGACCGGGCAACCGGCGGCCGCCATGGCCCGGGCGGCCTTACGCACGGCCGTATCGGCGAAGTCGGCCGTAGCGTGGGTGATCACGAGGGCACTGCCCGGTGCGGCGAGTCTCTTGTACTGGTCGACGAGCACGGTCAGGGGGCAAGCGGGGCTGTCGTCGATGTGGTGGAGCACGCGGCCGAACAGCAGGATCACGGGCTCGCGCCAGTCGATCGTCTCCCGGATCTGCTGCGAGGCCAGCACGGATTCGGGTCGGCGGACGTCGGACCACAGGTGCGCTACGGCGGCCGGGGCGGCGGCCTTGAGCAGGGCGCTGGTGTGGGCGTGGACGAGGGCGTCATGGTCGATGCAGACGACGCATGCGGTGGGGTGGATGCGGGTGATGACGTCCACGGGGTTGGGCGCATGGGGCATCCCGCAGCCGAAGTCGACCAGCTGCCGGATTCCGGCGATGGCCAGGGCCTGCACCATCAGCAGCACGTACATCCGCTCGTGGTGCGTGGTGCGCTTCAAGAACGGCATCGCACCCAGCGCCTGGAGGGCGACCTCGCGGTCCTGGGCATGGTGATCTCGCCCGCCGAGCAGGTAGTTGTGGATCCGGGCGCTCGACGGCCCGGTCAAGGAGTCTGTCGGCCCTTCACCGAGGGGATGGCGAGGGGTGAGGAGCAGCGGATGGTCAGGGCGCATGATGCTCCGTCCCGTCATCGAGCGTGCGGAGGTCGGGTAACCGCCAGCAAGGTCCGTCGGGCGCGCCAAGCCACAAGGTGTGCTCGGTTTCCGTGATCGTCATGCCCATCTGTTCGAGCACCGGTTCCCCGGCCGCGTGCCACTGGGTGAGTGCGTCGCGCAGGACGGTACCGAGGGCACGGGGCCCCCACTCGTAGACGCAGCCGGGATCCGACAGGAAGATCACCGCCCGCGATGCCCGGTGGTCATGGAGACGCAGACGGTCGGCGACGTCCCCCTCGAACTGCGCGGTGCCTCGCACCAGCTCCATGCGCAGGTCAGGATGGAGCAGACCGGCGAATACACGTGCCGCGGGCCACAGTGACACTCGTGTCAGACCGCAGGCTGCCGACGCCCGCGGCGTCTGCGGTGCATCGACGCGGGTCCCGGCGCCGGGGCGCTGCTCGCGCAGCCACAGCGCCTGCACCACCGGCCCGGCAAGGAAGCGGCCATGGGCCGATCGCCCGTCCCGGGCCACCCGCAGGGTCAGCAGCGTGCCGGGGGCGCCGAGGGCGGTGCGCACCGGCAGGCACAAGCGGCCACCGGGGCGTACGAGCGTGACCCACTGCCAAGGAACCCGGCGAACGGCACGGTGGGAGAGCAGTCCGTCGAACGACCCCGCCGGCCCCAATGCCTCGGTCTGTGCCGCGCTGACCACCTGTACGCGTGGGTAATGCTCCAGGTGCTTGCGCGCGAGATCGGCCAGGCGGTCTGTGTCGGCGCGGGTGACGACCCGGCCGCCTGGGAGGTGATGGTCCAACAACGCCGCCGTCCATCCGCAGTCCGTGCCGATCTCGACGGCGGCCATGCCCGGCGCAGGGGCGAACGCCGTCAGGCGGGCGGCGACGTCCTGCACGGTCGGCATCGTCCCCGTGACGACGCCGGGCCCGCCCTCCTGACCGTCGTCCACGTCGAAGACGAGTACCTCGTCGCGGTGGACGAACTTTCCCCACTCGCCGGCGTTCTTCGTGCGATCCACCCGGCGCCAGCGACCACCACGGTGGGTGCGGATCACGACGGGTGCGAAGTCCTGCCGGCGGTCACAGGAGAACGCCTCCCCAGCGTGCCGGCGAACGCCGCCGGTGTTCGGCCCCCAACTGCCCACCTCTGCCCGGGCGTTCATGCCGAACCTGCCACGGGAGCGACGTCGGAGGAGTTCCCGAGGGTGGCCGTAGGGCCCAGCAGCCCGAGCTGCCAGCCGCGTGTCACCGCGTAAGCGGCGGTGGATGCGCCCAACGTGCGCAGCATGCGCCGCGCGTCTTTGCGCAGGTCGGACAGCGGACGCTTCGTGTCGTCCGCGATCTGCTCGATGTTCTTGCCGCCCGCCAGACCCTCAAGGATCGCCTGCTGCCCGGCGGGCAGCAGGAACGCGTGGGTCACGGGGGCAGGGACGTCCAAGTGGTGGTGCCGGTAGGCGAGGTCCACCATGGCGGCGCGCTCCTGCGTCCCGAGCTCCCCACCGATCCGATGGAGGTACGTCTTGACGGTGCACTCGGACACGCCCAAGTCGACTGCCGTCTCCGCGGTCGTCCGTCCCCGCGAGATGCCCAGCAGGGCTTGTCGTTCGTGAGGGGAAAGGGATTGCGTGAGGGTCCCGTCCGGGGCCGGCATGGTCGTACTCCTTCGGTGTTTCGATTGGTCACGGTCGTCAAGAGGGGCGCCGCCGCCCCCTGCACGGGGAGGCGTTTGAGGCGGGCAGCTACGGGCCTGCGCAGATCTGCACGATGAGCTCGGCGACAACGCAGATCACGGACAGACCGAGGGTGGCGCGAGGACCAAAGCGCCCCAGGACGTGGCCTCCTGCAAGGCGCGCCGCACATGCGGCCGAGTTCCGTCCAGCGGGAGCGGTGCCGGCCCTGGTGGAGAGGTAACCGAGCGGTCAACTCGATCGTGGGCGGAGGCGAGAAGAGATTGAGTCATGTCACACCCCGCTCCGCTCCCTGTGCTGCTCCGTGTACCGCAGCAGTACCTCCACCTGGACCGCGAGACGGAACGCGTACTCCCTCGCCACGTCGAGGTCCTCTGCCAAGGGAGCGCCGCGTGCCACTTCCGCGCGCTCGATCGCCTCAGCACACCGGCTCCCGAGAGCCAGCGTTTCCGCGTAGGCCGCAACGTACGGGACAAGGGGCGTGATGTGGGCGTCGAGGGCTCGCGTGACCGCTGTGAGGGTGCTGGGGTGCGGGCAAATCCCCGCCCGCTTCCACGACTTCGCCGTACGGACGCACATCACCAGTGCATCCGCACTACCCGGCTCCTCCTGAAGCCAGGCCGCCACCGCACCACCCTCACCCGCCCCGACCGCCAGCACCTGAATGCGCGCGGTCCGCAGCGGCCAGTCCTCGCCCGTCTTCAGCAGCACCTCCCGCAGCGCGAACCAGCGACCCAGCCGCAGATCGTCCAGCGCCTGGCACAGCTCGTCGTCCCGGCCAGCCAGATCGACGATCAGGGGCATGCCACGAGCAGGCATCGGCGCCCTCCCCGCATGCGGGCGAAGCGAGAACCGGCACAGCGGCGCCGGTGCGTCGACGGCGTAAAAGGACTTCAAGGGACACAGCAGTCTCATCGGTAGGAGGAGGGACGTGGAAGCCGCCGGGCAACAGCCGGGCTCAGACCCTTAGGGAGGTAGGCGGCTGCTGCCCGGCGGCAGTTCAGCGGGACTCGACCATCGACGACGTGGGGCGGAGTTCGCCGGGCCGCACCAGCGGCTGGAATGCCATGACGGGGCCGGAGTCAGCTCGTCGGGCCGAGTCGGTGCGAAACCCGTCCCAGGGTCGTTCGTCCGTAGCGTGTGGTTGCGAGGCGTTGTGACTGCGGCAGGTAGGGCAGTGTCTCTTCGACTGTTGCAGTCTCAGCCCGAAGGCGCCCGCTGTAGTACGGTCAGCGCGTGGCGCAGCGTCTCGATCGCGGTGAGCCCGTGCGATGGCGCGACCAACCAATACGGACCCGGTGGGGCTTCCTTGCTGTCAGGCGGTAGCACAAGGTGCGCGTCGAGGGTCAGCGCCTTGGTCTGGGGCACTCTCCACACGGCGGCGCTGCCCGCGGGGACGAAAAAGTACAGCACCGGTTCCTTGGGCGCCGGATCGACGGCCACGGCACCTGGATGCGGGATCTGCTCAACGGCTTGTACGCCGAGATGCCGGCTGACTTTGATGGCGTCCCATGCGATACCAGCGGGCGCCAGTCTCATGCCGCCTGAGATCGTCATCTCGACTACGTCGGTGATCATTGCCCACCCGTCCTTCGTTGTGTTGTGCGGCGAAGGTACGTTGAGGCCACCGTTCTTACCCGAACGGAGAGTTCGGGTGAGCTGCTGGTTCGGGGTTCACACGAGCTGCAGTCGTTCGGCGAGTGCGGTGACTTGGCGCCGGAAGGTAGGACGGATGCGCTTCTGCAGGCCTCGAACCATGTCGCGGGCCAACGGGCTGCGTGCCAGATCTTCGGGAGCGATCTCCTCAAGGCTGAGAAGGTGCACAAGCACCGCCGCGTCTTCACGCCGCAGGTCGTAACATCGCGCGAGTTCCAATCCGAAGGTGAATCGCCGCTCTCTGCTGGGCAGTTGACTTGTATCGACCCGGTCGGCCACGCGCAGCCCTTCCGAGGCTTCGCCAGCCAGCATCTCGATACTCATCGCGTGCAGCGCGACGTTGGTCGGACCGAAGACAGTCCACTGAACGTTTCCCTCGCCGACCTGCTGCGCAAGCGGCGCGGCGCGAGTGTCCAGACGTTCGCGTGCCTCCCACCAACGTTGGCGGCGGGCATCGGCGACGACAGCTACCAGCTGCAATGCTCCCCCGATCGCCATGGTCTGCATCGTGGCGGGGACCTTCTGTACCTGCTCGACAGCCTTGAGCGCGACTTCCTTGGCCTCGCCGAGAGCGCTGGCATCGCTGTGCGAGAGCAGGACATGCCCGAGATTCCACTGCGCCGCGGCGATTCGCACAGGGTCATCAGCATCTTCGGCCGCGCGAATGGCGCGATCTGCGACCATGAGTGAAAGATCCAGCCGCCCAGCACGTCGGCAGTACGAACGCAGCAGCCCGTACAGGTCGGCCACCACCCGTAGAACCTCACGCCGTGCTTGGGCGTCGTTCCCCTGTCGGTGTACGCGAACTGCATGCTCCACGTCCGCGATCAGAGCTGGCAAGATGTCCGCTGCCTGTGTGAAGCGATCCTTGGAGGACTGCCAGGTGCGCCATGCCAGCTCTACGCGTTCCCGTAATTGAGAGGTGCTTATTGGGGTATTGCTGTGGGGTGGCCCGTAACCCATCAGCGCGCGTGCGATCGAGGGCGCCGCAGTCAGAGGCGTCGGCTGATCGTCGACGGGTTCCTCAGAGAGCAGTGCCGCGATGGGCACGCCAAGTTCGGCTGCGATGCGGGCAAGCACGTCGGCGGAGGGCATCTTCTGGCCCGCCTCGATTTGCTGGAGGTAGCGCTCGGTGATGCCGCACAATCCCGCGACGGCTGCCTGCGAGCGGTTGCCGTTCTTCCGCCGGTAATGCCTGATCTGCCTTCCGACGGGAAGTCTCGGCGGGTTCACGTCCGCCCCCTTCCCCGACATGACTCTCACCGTCAGCGTAGACCGAACTGAGCATGACCGTCGGGTTCCACGCACAATCACATGACATCGTGTTACCCAGCCATGCATGGGGAGTTGAGACGGATATGGCGCGACTCGTCCTATGGGACATCGACCACACCTTGATTGACACACGCGGCGTGGGTCGCGAACTGTCGGCCGCTGCATTCCTGCGGGCGACGGGGCAATCCATGCGCGAGCAGGCCAAGATTGACGGGATCACCGAGTCCGTCATCTTCCGAGAGACCGCAAAGCTCCACGGGCTCGTAACCAATCGCGTCGATTTTGAACGCTTTGCCCAAGCGCTGACGGAACAGCACGTCACGCGGGCAGCGGATCTGCGCGAACGCGGCCATGCGCTGCCGGGGGCTGCCGCAGCTCTCGACGCACTCGCCGCCAACGGCGTCCAGCAGACCGTAGTGTCCGGCAACATCCGTGCAGTTGCCGAGGTGAAGCTCCAGGTATTCGGGCTCGACCGGCACATCCAGTGGAACCTCGGCGCCTATGGAGAAGAGCATGAGACGCGAGCTGAGCTCGTGCGTCTGTCACTGCAGCGGGCCGAGCTGGCGGCTGAAGAGGCAGTGCTGATCGGCGACACTCCGGCCGATGTGGAGGGAGCGCACACCAACGGCGTGCGTGTGATCGCGGTGGCGTCCGGGCGTAGCGACGAAGGGGCGTTGCGCGACGCGGGGGCAGAGGAAGTGCTGCCAGACCTGAGGGATGCCGAGTTGCTGGTGAAACTCGTGCGAGGCGGTGAGCAGTAACTCAGCAGCCTCGGCCCTGCGAGGGATGAATCTGACTCAGCAGGCCGTGCACGCGTTGCTGTGCGGGCGGGCACGCCGACGAGGCCGTCGTAGAACCTGACGATCATCTCCAGCTCAGCAACCGTCTCGTCCTCGCCGTCGATCGCTCCAGCGTGTGCGGCATTGCCTTCGAGGCCGCGTCGCCCGTGACGATCGCGCCCCCCGGGTTTGGGCTCAACTGGGCAGAGGAGGCCCGCGATCGTTCGCACCGTCAGTGCGGGCAGTTGGGCGACCGGGCAGGCGACAGGACCTCGTCAATGTCGCCGGTGTCGACCATGTGCCGGCCCCGCCATCACGCTCTCGTCCGGCCTTGCGTGGGCAGCGAGCTGCAACATCCACGGCACGGAGAGCTCTCCCGCCCGGCCAGCCTCTCCTCGCTCGGCGTGGTGTCCCTGTGGCGGCGCGACATCCTCGGCCGGCTCGTGGCTGGTTCGGCATCTGCGTCGGCGCCGCCCACGCCTACACGGGCCGTCATCGCCCTGCTCGCCGACCGCGCGCCCGACTCTTGCGGAGCCTGCGCGAAGCCGCCCCGACTACGTGCTCCTCGACCGCACCCTCGCGAGTGTGATCGGGTCGGCGACTGCCGGACCGACGCGTCTCAAGAACCCCGTCGGCACGGCGCCCACGTGCAAGTGGTGACCCCAGCCGGACGGCTGCTGTGGATCTCGCTCGCCGTGGTCGGCCCGTTGCAGGATCTGACCGCGGCCCGCGCCCACCGGATCTTCCGGATTCGCGAGTGACAGGCGTCCGCATTCTTGCTGTCCGCACCCGTTTCGGGGCTGGCCCGTGGGGGCAGCACCGTGTGATGCCCACTCGGCTGCAGCGTCACACCGGCCCGGCAAGACCCGTCAGCCGCGTTCTGGGCCGCTCGCGCGGTGGCGGAATGCGGCGCGCGCAGGACGCGGGTGCGTGGTGTGGTGGGGGCCATCCCCGCGGGCGCGGGGAGCAGCGGGGTCGACGACCCTGATGGTCAGCTGTCCGGGGACCATCCCCGCGGGCGCGGGGAGCAGATATAGATGGCGGCGGTGCCCTGGATGCGGTAGGGACCATCCCCGCGGGCGCGGGGAGCAGACCGCAGGCCGGTCCACCGCCAGCACGGACGCGGGACCATCCCCGCGGGCGCGGGGAGCAGCGCACCCAGGTCACGTGGTCGCTGACGACGATGTCGGCGTCGGGACCATCCCCGCGGGCGCGGGGAGCAGATGCATTGTGCTGAGGGTGATAGAGCGCCGGATGGACCATCCCCGCGGGCGCGGGGAGCAGGGAATCCATCCGCGCCCCGTGAGAACCGGATGAGGACCATCCCCGCGGGCGCGGGGAGCAGGCGTGGGTGCCCCAGCCGTAGCCGAGGTGCCGGGGACCATCCCCGCGGGCGCGGGGAGTAGGGTGGCAAGCACCTCGTTGAGCACGGCGGCTCGGGACCATCCCCGCGGGCGCGGGGAGCAGGTGCGCGTGCGCCGGTACCGGGTCGACAAGTGGGGACCATCCCCGCGGGCGCGGGGAGCAGACTACGGGACCTGCGCGTTTATGGTGCGGGTGCCATTGTTTTCCTGAGTTTCGTCGGATCCGGCAAACGGTACATATAGCCCCTTTGGGTTCTTCTTGTGGAGGCTTGGCTCGAGTTCGAAATCTTAGGGTCGTCTCTGTGTTCGGCGCCTGTGGCATGGTCGGGGCTGACAGCGGGCCCTGCCGACTTTCTTCATATCGACTTCATGTTTCTTCTACATCCGGTATGTATCTGGCATGACAGGCGAGGGGGGCGCCCGGCTGGGGCTTCACGCCCGGCTGGGTGGGCCGGCGTTGAGCGTGTGGGCCAAGCACGAGCGTGATTCGGACAGGTGGCTGCCGTTGTGGCGGCATATGGAGGACAGTGCCGCCGTGGCCGGGCGGTTGTGGGACGAGTGGCTGCCGCTGTCGGTGCGGGAGCTGATCGCCGGTGCGCTGCCGGGCGGGGAGGTGGATGGGCGCCGGTTGGTGGTGTGGCTGGCCGGTGTGCACGACATCGGGAAAGCGACGCCCGCGTTCGCCTGCCAGGTGGAGCAGTTGGCGCAGGCCATGCGGGGTCACGGGCTTCAGATGCGCTCGCGGCAGGCGATGGGCGCGGACCGGCGGCTTGCGCCGCACGGGCTGGCCGGGCAGGTGCTGCTGGGGGAGTGGCTTCAGGAGCGGCACGGCTGGACGGTCAAGCAGGCCGGGCAGTTCACGGTGGCGGTGGGCGGGCATCACGGCGTGCCGCCCGAGCACGGCCAGATCCAGGCGCTCGACGCTCATCCTCACGTGCTGGGGACGCATGGCCCGAGCGGGGCGCTGTGGAAGCGGGTGCAGGAAGAACTGCTCAACGCCTGCGCGGACGAGTTCGGCGTGGGGGAGTGCGTGGCGGCCTGGCGGGCGGTGAAGCTGCCGCAGCCGGTGCAGGTGCTGCTTTCGGCGCTGGTCATCGTCTCCGACTGGATCGCCAGCAATCCCGACCTGTTCCCCTACTTTCCTGAGGATGTGCCCCGCACAGGCTTCGAGCGCATCGCGGCCGCCTGGCGTGGACTGGACCTGCCGGGCCCGTGGCGTGCCGAGGAGCCGGTCGGGGATGTGCAGGAGCTGTTCACGTCCCGGTTCGATCTTCCGCCGGGTGCGAAAGTCAGGCCGGTCCAGGAGGCGGCTGTCGACCTGGCCCGGACAATGGACGAGCCGGGACTGATGGTGATCGAGGCACCGATGGGGGAGGGGAAGACGGAGGCCGCGCTTGCCGCTACAGAGGTCCTTGCCGCCCGGTTTGGGGCGGGCGGCGTGTTCTTCGCCTTGCCGACGATGGCCACCGGCAACGCGATGTTCCGCCGCCTGCGGAAATGGCTCGACCGCCTGCCTGCCCCGCACGGGGCCCGCTACTCGGTGCAGTTGGCCCACTCCAAGGCTGCTCTCAACGACGACTTCGCCGATCTGATGAGCAAGGGCCGGCGGATCGCCGCGGTCGACGTGGACGGACCCGATGAACACGAGTGGCGGCCGACGAGCCGCAACCGCTGTGCCGCGGCCGAACTCGTCGCCCACGCCTGGCTGCGCGGGCGGAAGAAGGCCATGCTGTCGTCGTTCGTCGCGGGCACCGTCGATCAGCTGCTGTTCGCCGGGCTGAAAAGCCGTCACCTGGCGATGCGTCACCTGGCTATCGCGGGGAAGGTCGTCGTCATCGACGAGGCGCACGCTTATGACACGTACATGAGCGTCTATCTCGACCGGGTGCTGTCGTGGCTGGGTGCGTACCGGGTGCCGGTGGTGGTGCTGTCCGCGACGCTGCCGGCCGGCCGGCGAAGGGAGCTGGCCGAGGCCTACGCGGGCAAGGCCACCGGTGAGACCGCGGCCGCCTTCGATGCCGTTGCCCGCGCCGACGAGTATCCGCTTTTGACGGCGGTCACACCCGGGGGTGCGCCGGTTCTGCGGCGCCCTGCGGCCTCAAGCCGTGGCACGCACGTGGAAGTGGAGCGGCTCGATGACGACGTGGACATCCTCACCGACCGGCTGGAGGCAGAACTCGCCGATGGCGGCTGCGCCCTGGTCGTGCGCAACACGGTGCGCCGTGTCCTTGAAGCAGCGGCTGCGCTGCGGGAGAGGTTCGGGGATGCGCATATCACCGTCGCCCACTCGTGTTTCATCGACGTCGACCGTGCCGCCAAGGACGCCGACCTCCTCGAACGCTTCGGGCCGCCGGGCAAGGCCGACCGGCCGCAGGCGGCGCACATCGTCGTCGCCAGCCAGGTCGCCGAGCAGTCCCTGGACGTGGACTTCGACCTGCTGGTCACCGACCTGGCCCCGGTCGACCTGCTGCTGCAGCGCATGGGACGCCTCCACCGGCACCTGCGCGGCGGCGAGGACCAGGCCGACCGGCCCGAGCGGCTGCGCCAGGCACGCTGCCTGGTCACCGGCGTCGACTGGAGCGCCCCCGTGCCCGCGCCGGTGCGCGGCTCGCTCGCCGTGTATGGGGCGCACGCCCTGCTGCGGTCCGCTGCCGCCCTGCTGCCGCACCTCGACGGCGGCCAGGAGCGCCCCGTAAGACTGCCGGCGGACATCAGCCCATTGGTGCAGTGCGCCTACGCCGACGAGTTCGATGGCCCGGCCGAGTGGGCGGAAGAGCTTGAGGCCGCCCGCGCCCGCCATGAGGAGCATCGCGCGGACCAGGCCGAGCGGGCAGCGACGTTCCGCCTGGATGCCGTCGGCCGCCCCGGTCGGCCGCTGTTCGGCTGGGTCGCGGCGGGAGTCGGCGAGGTGGACGACACCCGTCACGGGCAGGCCCAGGTGCGCGATGGGCGCGAGAGCCTGGAGGTCGTGGTCGTGCAGCGGCGCGCCGGCGGCACCTTCTCCACGGTGCCGTGGCTCGAACCCGACCGCATGGGCCGGCCCCGCGCCGGGCTGCCACTGCCCACGGACCAGGTGCCGACCGCTCTTGCGGCCCGCACCGCGGCAAGCTGCGGACTGCGGCTGCCGATCCAGTTCAGCTACGCCGACGTCATGGATCAGGCGATCAACGACCTTGAGGAACTGTATGTGCCCGCCTGGCAGACAAAGGACAGCCACTGGCTCGCCGGCCAGCTCATTCTCGCGCTCGACGAGGACTGTCAGACCCACCTGGCAGGCTTCCGTCTCCGGTACAGCCCCAGCGACGGCCTCGAGGTGACCCGCAATGAACGGCAGGAGCACAGCGCAGCCCGCAGCGGTTAGTGGAAAATCCCCAGAGCCGTCCGCGAACGACAGGCCAAGGTGGACCGAGGTGGGCGGCCGGGGTGCCGCAGGTCTCTCCGCCCGGCCCGAATTGTCAGACCCACCTGGCAGGTTTCCGTCTCCGGAACAGCCCGAGTAACGGCCTTGAGGTGACCCGTGCCTGAAATCGACCAGAACACCAGCGGCGGTGCGCTGTCGTTCGACCTCACTGCCCGGCCGTGGATCCCCGTACTCGGAAGGGACGGCAGCCAGGACGAGCTGTCGCTACGCCAGGTGTTCGAGCAGGTGCACGAGCTGCGGCGCATCGTCGGTGATCTGCCCACCCAGGAGTTCGCCCTGGTCCGTCTCCTGCTCGCGATCGCACACGACGCACTTCAGGGGCCGCAGGATATCGACGCGTGGGCAGATTTGTGGGCGGACGAGAGCTGCTTCGCACCGGTCGGCGCGTATCTCGAGGAGCACCGGGGACGGTTCGACCTGCTGGACGCCACGGCGCCGTTCTTCCAGACCGCAGGGTTGCGGACGGCGAAGGACGAGGTGTTCGCGCTGAACCGGATCGTGGCCGATGTCCCCAACGGAGAGCCATTCTTCACTGCCCGCATGCCCACCGTCGAGCGGCTCACCTTCGCTGAGGCAGCCCGCTGGGTCGTCCACGCGCACGCCTACGACACTTCTGGGATCAAGACCGGTGTGGAGGGTGACGGGCGGGCCAAGGGCGGCAAGGTCTACCCGCTGGGCGTCGGCTGGGCCGGGAACCTCGGCGGCGTCTTCGTCGAAGGCCGCACCCTGCGCGAGACGCTGCTTTTGAACCTGGTGGCCGCCGACACCTCCAACCTGGCCGTCGATGAGGCGGACGCGCCGACATGGCGCAGACAGCCGTGCGGCCCCGGCGGCTGCGAACGCGCCCCGACCGGTGTACGGGACCTGTACACCTGGCAGTCGCGGCGCCTGCGGCTCCACTTCGACGAGGACGGCGTGTACGGGGTCGTCCTCGGCTACGGCGACCCTCTCACCGCGCATGACCGTCAGCACCGGGAGCCGATGACCGCCTGGCGGCGCAGCAAGCCTCAGGAGAAAAAGCTCGGCAGGAGCCCGGTCTACCTGCCGCGTGAGCATGTTCCGCAGCGCTCCGCGTGGCGCGGGATCGGCGCACTGCTCGCGGCCGAGGCCGGCACGGCCCGAGGGCAGGAGCCTGCCGGCTACCTGCGGCCGAGGATCCTGGAGTGGGTGGCCCGCCTGGTGACGGAGGGAGAGCTGGAAGGCGGCTTCCTGGTGCGGGCCCGGATCATCGGCGCCCGCTACGGCACGCAGCAGTCGGTGATCGACGAGATCGTCGACGACCACGTGGCCATGGCCGTCGTCCTGCTCCATGAGCAGGACCGGCGCTACGCCGAGCAGGCCGTCGCGGCCGTCGGCGACGCCGACCTCGCGGTCAATGCGCTCGGTGACCTCGCCACCAACCTGGCCCGCGCCGCCGGCACCGAGAGGGAGGGGCCCCGCTCCAGCGCACGTGATCTCGCCTACGGACTCCTCGAGGCCCCCTACCGGACCTGGCTCGCACACCTGGCCGACACCGACGACCCCTACGCCAGGCGCACCGACTGGCAGCAGCAGGTGTACGGGATCGTCGCAGGGCTGGGCGAGAGACTGATGGCCGCGGCCGGGGATGCGGCCTGGCAGGGCCGGATCGTCGAGCTGGGGCACGGCACCGAGTGGCTGAACTCCGCGCTGGCCGGCACGTGGTTCCGTGCCGCGCTGTCCAGGGGCCTGGGGCGCCCTGACTCGTTCGACATGCCGCCGGATGCGGACGCAGGCTCGGCGCCCGAGACCACCGTGAAGGGACCCGCATGACCACGCTCACCGCTCCTGTCAGCCCGCGCGAACGGGTCGTCCGGCTCGCTGGTGCCCACATCGCCGCCCTGCAACGGGGCTACCTTGAGGATCAGCCGCATGCTGTTGCAGCCCTTGCCCGGCTGAGGCGCGGCGCCGGCCGGGAGGCCGGGCAGCTGCCCGATTTGTGGACTCTGATCGACATCGGGCCCCTGCACGAAACCCCGGAGGGCGCACGGCCGCTGAGCGAGACGGAACTGGTCCGGGCCGAGGACGCCCTGCATGTCGCGCTTACTCTCTACGCGCTGCACCAGCAGTCCCGCGGTACCGGCATGTACCAGGCCGACCGGCCAGGCCGCAGCAGGGGACTGGGAGCCGCGGTGCGCCGGATGATGAAGCGCGGCGAGATCGATGCCCCCGTGCACAAGCGTCTGGTCCGTGCTGGTACCGCCCCGGACCTGGCCGTTCTCGCTCAGCGGCTGCGCGACATCGTGGTCCTGTTGCGCCGTGAGGACATCGAGCTCGACCACGCGCTGCTGGCCGGTCAGCTCTACACCTGGCAGTGGCCCGGCGGCGCGGACACCGTCCGCAGGCAGTGGGGCCGCTCCTTCCACGCCTGGCACGACAAGCCCCACGGCAGCGCTCCCGCCTCCGTCGGCCCGGCCGCCGGCTCCGCCACTACCAGCACCACGGACACCGACAAGGACGCCTCGTGAACCGCATCTTCCTCGACGTGCACGCCCTGCAGACCGTCCCGCCCAGCAACCTCAACCGCGACGACACCGGCGCGCCGAAGACCGCCGTGTACGGGGGAGTGCCGCGCGCCCGGGTCTCCAGCCAGGCCTGGAAGCGAGCCACGCGCACCTACTTCAAGGACGAGCACCTGCTGGATGCCAGCGAGCTCGGGGTGCGGACCAAGAAGATCGTGGAGGCGGTCGCCGCCCGAATCACTGCCCTCGATCCATCCCTCACCGGTGAAACCGCTCTTCGGATCGCGGACGAGACCGTGCAGGCCGCCGGGTTGAAGACCGAGGTTCCCAAGCGGAAGGCGGCGGCCGTCAAGGACGGCGAGCCGGAGGCGGCACCCCAGTCGAAATACCTGGTGTTCCTCAGCGCCCGCCAGCTCGACGGCCTGGCCCGCCTCGCCGCCGAGGGCGCCGCCGACATCACGGCCTTCCTGAAGGACAAGGACAACAAGGGCCGGGCCAAGCAGCTCGCCGACAGCCACCACTCCGTCGACATCGCCCTGTTCGGCCGCATGGTGGCCGACGACGCCGACATCAACGTCGACGCCGCCGTCCAGGTCGCTCACGCCATCAGCGTCCACCGCGTGGACAACGAGTCCGACTACTACACCGCCGTCGACGACGAGAACACCGACGCAGAGACCGGCGCCGGCATGATCGGCACGGTCGACTTCAACTCCGCCACCCTCTACCGCTTCGCCGCGCTCGGCGTCCACCAGCTCGCCGCTAACCTCGGCCGCGGCCTGCGCGAGGACGAACCGCGCACCGACCCGGTCCGCCGGGCCGTCGAAGCCTTCGTCCACGGCTTCGTCGCCTCCCTGCCCACCGGAAAGATCAACACGTTCGGGCACCACACGCTGCCCGACGCCGTGATCGTCAAGCTGCGCACCACCCGGCCCGTCAGCTACGTCGCCGCCTTCGAGGACCCGGTGCGCGGCCAGACGGGCGGCTACGTCCGCGAGGCCTGCGAGCGCCTGGCCGAGTACATCCCCGACATCGAGCGCGCCTACGGCGACGAAGACTCCACCCTCACCTGGGTGCTGCGCGTCGGCCCGAACACCCAGAAACTCGCCGGGACCGGCACCGAAGCGCCCAACATCGCCGAACTCGTCGCCGGCGTCGGCCAGGCCGTCGCCGAGCGCCTGGAGAAGCCCGCATGAGCGTGCTGACCCTCCGCCTCGCAGGCCCCCTGCAGTCCTGGGGGGCGGCCTCCCGCTTCGCCCGCCGCACGACCGAGTCCGCCCCGACCAAGAGCGGCGTCCTCGGCCTGCTCGCCGCCGCGGCCGGCATCGAACGCCGCGACGACGAAAAACTCAAGCCGCTGGCCGCCCTGCGGTTCGGCGTCCGCATCGACCAGCCCGGCATGCGAGTACGCGACTTCCAGACCGCTCACCACGGCGTCACCGGCAAACCCATGCCGCTGTCCGAACGCTTCTACCTCGCCGACGCCGTGTTCGTCGCCGCCCTCGAAGGCGACCACACACTCCTCGCCGACCTGCACGCAGCCCTGCGCGCCCCGGTGTACGCGCCGTTCCTCGGCCGGCGTTCCTGCCCGCCCTCCCTGCCCATCGAGCTCAACCTCCACGACCACGCCTGTCTGCAGGACGCGCTGGGCCAGGAACCGTGGCAGGCCTCACCCTGGTACCGCAAGCAGTGCCGCGGCCACAACGAGATCGAACTGACCGTGCTGCGGGAGGCGGAGGAACACGAGCAGCACGCCGCGGACACGATCCGCGACCAGCCGCTCAGCTTCGCCGCCGAGCACCGGCGTCACATCCTGCGCACCCAGATCACCTCAAGCGTGCGCATCCCCAACCCGTCCGCCCGGCACCTGCCCCGGCACGACCCGTTCGACGCCCTGGACGAAGAGAGCGCCAGATGTTCCTCACCCGCTTCCGCGTGAACACCGCGCGGCCCGCAGCACGCCGCCTGCTGTCCTCACCGCAGGCCATGCACGCGGCCGTCATGTCGTCCTTCCCGACGCTGCTGCCCACCGACCCACCCCAGCCCGGCGGCCCGCGGGTGCTGTGGCGGCTGGACCACAACACCCGCGCCGAGGTCCTGCTCTACATCGTCAGCCCCCACCGGCCCGACCTCACCCACTTCGTCGAACAAGCCGGCTGGCCCGCCGCAGCCGCCGCCGACCCGGACGCACCAGGCTGGCAAACCCGCCCCTACGGCCCGCTCCTGGAGCGGCTCGCCACCGGCCAGCGGTGGGCGTTCCGCCTCACCGCCAACCCCGTCCACCACGCCCGCCGCAAGGACGACGAACCGACCAAGCGCACCGCACACCTCACCCCCGTGCACCAAACAGGCTGGCTCCTCAAACGCCAGGAAGCATGCGGCTTCCGCGTGCTGGAAAAAACAGACGCCAAGCGGCTGCTCCCCGCCGGCACCACCCACACCAAGCAGCCCCACCACGGTGACCGGTACGAACTCACCGTCCATGACCAACGCACCCTCGCCTTCGACAAATCCCGCAGCACCAGCGCACAGGCCGACCGCAGCGCACAGGCCGACCGCAGGGCACCCGTCAGCCTGGTCACCGTCACCTTCGACGGCCGCCTCGAGATCACCGACCCGCAAGCACTGCGCCGCGCCCTGACCCAAGGCATCGGCAAGGCCAAGGCATACGGTTGCGGCCTGCTGACCCTGGCACCACTGGGCAAGACAGGGTGAGACGGTGACCACAGTCTCCCGGCGCGCCACGCTCACCCCGCGCCAGCTCACCCGCACCAGCGAGCGGCTGTCCTTCATCTACCTCGAACGCTGCACCGTGCACCGGGACGCCAACGCCATCACCGCCGAGGACGCCGACGGCACCACCCACATCCCCTCGGCGACCATCGGCACCCTCCTCCTTGGACCCGGCACCCGCATCACCCACCAGGCCATGAGCATCCTGGGAGAAACCGGCGCCGCCGTCTGCTGGGTGGGAGAACAGGGCGTGCGCTACTACGCCGGCGGCCGTGCCCTGACCCGCTCCTCCGCGCTCGCCGAAGCACAAGCCGTGCAGTGGGTCAACCTGCGCAGCCGACTGGCCGTCGCCCGCGCCATGTACCGACTGCGCTTCCCCGACGAGGACCCCGCCGGCCTCACCCGCCAGGAACTCCTGGGCCGCGAAGGCAGCCGCGTCAAGGACTGCTATCGGGCTCAGTCCGCCCGCACCGGCGTCCCCTGGCGACTTCACCAGCGGCGACCCGGTCAATCAGGCCGTCACCGCCGCTGCCCAGTGCATGTACGGCATCGCCCACGCAGTCGTCGCCTCCCTCGGCTGCAGCCCCGCCCTCGGATTCGTCCACTCCGGGCACGAACTGTCCTTCGTCCTCGACATCGCCGACCTGTACAAGACGGAGATCGGCATCCCGCTCGCCTTCGACATCGCCGCCGAGGACGAGGAAGACGTCGGCCCGCGTACCCGCCGTGCCCTGCGAGACCGCATCAACGAGACATCCCTGCTCGACCGCTGCGTCAACGACATCAAACGCCTCCTGCTGCCGGAGGCCGGGGCGACGAACGACGACCTCGATGTCGTCACCCTCCAGACCGACGGCGGTCACACCGTCGCCGCAGGCCGCAACTACGGCGGGGGAAGCGATGATCACGACGTCTACGACGACGTGGAGCTCTCCTGGTGACCGTCATCGTCCTCACCAACTGCCCACCCGGCCTGCGGGGCTTCCTCACCCGCTGGCTCCTTGAGATCTCCGCCGGTGTCTTCATCGGCAACCCATCCGCACGGATCCGCGACCTGCTCTGGGACGAAGTCCAGCAGTAT
>NZ_JBTWMV010000066.1:0-34132 GCF_054850255.1 Streptomyces sp. 7R007
AATCTTTGGGAAGGACCCCTGGTCACCAGCGTTCAGCTGGGGCCAGGGGTCCTTTTGTTTTTACAATGCTTGCGGTACCGAAGACAGGAGTCACCGATGTCCACCAACTCTCCCGACGACCGACCGGAGCGCGACCAGCGGCGACGGGACGGTGGGGACCGAGGCGACCGCGGTGGTTACCGCGGGGACCGAGGTGACCGGGGTGACCGAGGTGGCTTCCGCCGGGATGACCGGCGCGACGACCGCCGTGGTGAGCGTCGCGATGACCGTGACCGTGACCGTGGTGGTTACGGCCGCCGTGACGACCGTGATCGAGGTCCGCGTCGCGACGATCGCGGTGACCGTCCGGCCTTCCGCCGGGATGACCGCGGTGGCGGCTATGGCCGGCGTGACGACCGCCGTGGCGATGACCGCGGTGGTTTCCGTCGGGATGACCGCCGTGACGACCGTCGCGGTGACCGTCGTGACGACCGGCGAGACGGCGACCGGGGCGGATACCCCCGCCGCGACGACCGCCGCGACGACCGCCGTGGTGAGCGTCGTGATGACCGTGACCGTGGTGGTTACGGCCGCCGTGACGACCGTGACCGAGGCTTCCGTCGGGATGACCGTGGCGACAGGGGCGACCGCCCCTCCTTCCGTCGCGACGACCGCGGTGACCGTGGCGACCGCCCCTCCTTCCGCCGTGACGACACCCGCGGTGACCGCAATGACCGCGGCGGCTTCCGTCGGGACGACCGCCGGGACGACCGCCGTGACGACCGTCGCGGTGGGCCCCGCCGCGACGACCGCGGTGGCCGCCCCGGTGGCTTCCGCGGCCGTGACGACCGCCGGGACGACAGGCGCGACGACCGCCGGGACGACCGCCGTGGCGGCGGCCGCTTCCGCGACGAGCGGAGCCGTGGCCGTGACCGCGACCGGGATCGCGACAGGGACCGGGAGCCGATCAAGCGGCTGCCCATCCCCGAGGACGTCACCGGCGAGGAGATCGACAAGGACGTACGGCAGGAGCTGCAGAGCCTGCCCAAGACGCTCGCGGAGGACGTCGCCAAGAACCTGGTGATGGTCGCCCGGCTCATCGACGAGGACCCCGAGGGCGCGTACGGCTACTCCAAGGTGGCCCTGCGGCTGGCGTCGCGTGTCGCCGCCGTACGGGAGGCGGCCGGGTTCGCGGCCTACGCGAACCAGAAGTACGGCGAGGCGCTCGCCGAGTTCCGGGCCGCGCGGCGGATGACCGGGAACGTCGACCTGTGGCCCGTCATGGCCGACTGCGAGCGTGGGCTCGGGCGGCCGGAGAAGGCGCTGGACATGGCCGGCGCGCCCGAGGTGGGCAAGCTCGACAAGGCCGGCCAGGTGGAGATGCGGCTCGTCGCGGCCGGTGCCCGGCGTGACATGGGGCAGCTGGACGCGGCCATCGTGACGTTGCAGAGCCCCGAGCTGGCCTCCCACTCCGTACAGCCGTGGACCGCGCGGCTGCGGTACGCCTATGCCGACGCCCTGCTGGCCGCCGGCCGGGACGGCGAGGCGCGGGAGTGGTTCGCGAAGGCCGTCGAGGCCGACCGGGACGGCAGCACGGACGCCTCCGACCGGCTGGCCGAACTGGACGGTGTCGAGTTCGTGGACGCCCTGGACGAGGACGGGTCGGCGGACGAGGCCCCGGCCGGGGAAGCCGGGGAAGCGGACGACGACAAGGACTGACTCGGCCGAGTGGCGGGGCGGGCTCCACACGGAGTCCGCCCCGCTGTCGTTTCCGGCCGATTCGGACCGACCGTTCAGACGTCCAGCGCCCGCAGCACCAGCCCCGACGCCGGTTTCGGGCCGAACGACGTCGACTTGCGGGGCATCGTCACGCCCTGGCGGGCCAGGTCGCGGACGACCTCCTCGCGGACCGGGTGCAGGAGGACGGCCGTACCTCCCTCGCGTTCGGCCTTCTCGACCGTGGCGGCCGTGTCGTGGATGTAGGCGATGTCGGCCGGGGAGTCCTCGGGGATGTGCCAGACGTGGTCGAGGAGGGCCGTGTGCAGGACCGTTGCGTCCAGGGTGCGCCAGGCTGCCGGGCGGTCCGTGGGGATCGTGCGGGCGAGCAGGGCGGGGTCCGGGCGGTCGACGAGGTGGAAGGCGCCGTCGCCGGCGAGCAGGAACGCGTTGCCCGCGCAGGCCGCGTCGGCGAGCGCCTCCAGGGCCTGGGGGAGGGACGTGTCCAGGTGCCGTACGCGGAACAGGCCGTCGAGGGCGGCCAGGGAGTCGGCGACCGGCAGGCGGTGCAGCAGGCGGTGGATGGCGCGGACCCGGAGCGGGTAGCGGGCCGTGTCGACCAGGAGGACCAGGCCGTAGTCCCACGGGCTGGGGGAGCCGTGCTCCGCGCGTAGACGGCGGTATGTCGCCCAGCGGTGGTGGCCGTCGGCGATCAGGGCCTGGTGCCGGGCCAGGTCGGACTGGACGCGGGCGACCTCGGAGGGGTCGGTGAGCGACCAAAGGCGGTGGCGGTAGCCGTCCTCGGTGGTCGTCGTGAGGAGCGGCGGCTGCTGCGCGACGCGTTCCACGACCTCCGTCGTCGTGGCTCCTGTGCCGTTGCCGCGGTAGGTCAGCAGGAGGGGTTCGAAGTTGGCGGAGGTGGCGCGCATCAGGGCCGCGCGGTCGGCGACCACGTGCGGCATGACGTCCTCGTGCGGCAGGACCACGCCCTCCGACGGGTCCGACACGCGCAGGGCGCCGATGACGCCGCGCTGGAGCATGCCGTCGCCGTCGCACTGCTCGTAGACGTACAGGCCGGGTTCGCGGTCGGCGGTGAGGATGCCCTCGGCCAGCCAGCGGCGCAGGGTGTCGGAGGCCTGTTCGTTGCGGTCGGCGGGCGTGGCGGCCTGGGGGAGGATCAGGCGGACGATGTTGTGCGGATCGGAGTCCTGCAGGTGGTGCAGGCCGTCGGGGCGAACCACGACGTCGTACGGCGGGGATGTCACGGCCGCCAGACTGCCGACCCGGTCGGGGTCGTAGCGCAGGCCTCGGAACGGGGTGAGTTCCAGGCCTCGGCGCGTCCTTGTCTCCGAGTGACCTGCGGTGTTCATCCCGGCATCGTACGTGTGTCAGTGCCATGGGGGATGATCGGAGGAAATCGAGCGGACGAGGAGCGATGTGGAATGAG
Organism: Streptomyces sp. 7R007; assembly: GCF_054850255.1. Lineage (NCBI taxonomy): Bacteria > Bacillati > Actinomycetota > Actinomycetes > Kitasatosporales > Streptomycetaceae > Streptomyces > Streptomyces sp. 7R007. The sequence goes on from NZ_JBTWMV010000066.1 coordinate 3,143, forward strand.
CCAGAGCGTCAGGACGAGGCCCGGGGGCAGTGGGCAGGCCCTGAGCGAGGCGTACGACACGGCGCTGCTCGACCTGGACGGGGTGGTGTACGCGGGCGGGAACGCGATCGCGCACGCCGTCGAGTCGCTGGCCGCCGCCCGCGCGGGCGGGATGCACCTCGCGTACGTCACCAACAACGCGCTGCGGACGCCCGACACCGTGGCCGGCCATCTCACCGAGCTGGGGATACCGACGGGGGCGGACGACGTCATCACCTCGGCCCAGGCGGTCGCGCGGCTGATCAGCGAGCAGGTGCCGACGGGGGCGCGGGTGCTCGTCATCGGCGGGGAGGGGCTGCGGGTCGCCTTGCGGGAGCGGGGGCTTGAGCCCGTCGAGTCGGCGGACGACGACCCGGTGGCGGTCGTGCAGGGGTACGGCGGTCCCGAGTTGCCGTGGGGGCGGTTCGCGGAGGCCTGTTACGCCATCGCGCGCGGGGTGCCCTGGTACGCGTCCAACACCGACCTGACGATCCCGAGCGCGCGCGGGATCGCGCCGGGCAACGGGGCCGCGGTGGAGGTGGTGCGGATAGCCACCGGCGCCGAACCGCAGGTCGCGGGCAAGCCGTTGCCGCCCATGCACCGGGAGACGATCCTGCGGACCGGCGCCGAGCGGCCGTTGGTGGTCGGGGACCGGCTGGACACGGACATCGAGGGCGCGTTCAACGGCGAGGTCGACTCGCTGCTCGTGCTGACCGGCGTCACCGACGGCGCCCAGCTCCTCGCCGCGCCGCCGCAGCACCGGCCGACGTACGTCGACGCCGACCTGCGCGGGCTGCTGACCGGGCAGCCGGAGGTCACCGAGGCGGGCGAGGGCTTCCGGTGCGGTGGATGGACGGCGACGGCCGGCTCGGGGCGGCTGGAACTCGACGGCGAGGGCGAGGCGCTGGACGGCCTGCGCGCCCTGTGCGCGGCGGCCTGGACGGCGGCCGGAGACGGTGTGTGCGAGCTGGACGCCGGGAAGGCGCTGGACCGGCTGGGGCTGTGACGACCAGGGTTCGAGGAGAAATGCGAGGGTAGGCTAACCTAACTGCGTGTTGGTCGACAGTCCTCCCGAACAGCGCGCGGACACCACCGCAGCGCCTCCAACCCGCCGGGCGATACGCGCGGTTGGGCTGCTCGTCTCCGTGGCGGTCCTGGCGCTCGTCACCCTGGCGAGCATCGCGATCGGCGCGAAGGGGCTGTCGCCGGCCCAGGTCTGGCACGGGTTGTTCCACGACACGGGCACCTACGGCGACGTCGTGGTCGACGAACGGCTCTCGCGGACCGTGCTCGGTCTGCTGGCCGGCGCCGCGCTCGGCCTGTCCGGGGCCGTGCTGCAGGCGCTCACCCGCAACCCGCTCGCCGACCCCGGCCTGCTCGGCATCAACGCGGGCGCGTCGGCCGCGGTCGTGACCGCCACGACGTACTTCGGGGTCACCTCGCTGACCGGGTACGTCTGGTTCGCCTTCTGCGGCGCGGCGGCGGTGGGCGCGCTGGTGTGGTTCCTCGGCGGCAGCCGGGGCGCCACCCCGGTGCGGCTCGCCCTCGCCGGCACCGCGATCACCGCCGCGCTCTACGGCTACCTCCAGGCCGCGATGATCATGGACGACGCGGCGCTCGCCAAGATGCGCTTCTGGACGGTCGGTTCGCTGTCCTCGGCGACGAACTCGACGATCCTGCAGGTGCTGCCGTTCCTCGCGGCCGGCACGCTGCTCGCCCTCGGCCTCGCCCGGCCGCTCAACGCGGTGGCCATGGGCGACGACACCGCCAAGGCCCTGGGCGCCCATCTGGGCCGCACCCGGGCGCTGTCCATGCTGGCCGCGACCGTGCTGTGCGGGGCGGCGACCGCGGCCTGCGGACCGATCGCGTTCGTCGGGCTGATGGTCCCGCACGTCGTACGGTCCTTCACCGGGCCCGACCTGCGCTGGATCATGCCGTACGCCGCGATCCTGTCGCCCGTGCTGCTGCTGGGCTCCGATGTCGTCGGCCGGGTCGTCGCCCGGCCCTCCGAGCTCCAGGTCGGTGTCGTCACCGCGATCATCGGCGGCCCGGTCTTCATCCTTCTGGTACGACGGCGGAGGACGACGCAGCTGTGAGGACCAACCATGCACCGAGGACCGACCGTGCACCGAGGACCGACCGTGTGCTGCGGACCACCCGTGTGGTGCGGACTCCGGGCGGGCTCTCCCTGCGGCTCGACGTCCGGGCCGTCACCGTCGTCGTCCTGCTGCTGCTCGCCGCGCTCGCCGCGAGTGTGGTGCTGATCGGCACCGGCGACTTCCCGATCTCGGCCGGGGACGTGCTCAAGACCCTGCTCGGGAACGGAAACGCGGGCCAGGAGTTCATCGTCAACGAGCTGCGGCTGCCCCGTGTCCTGGTCGGTCTGCTGGTCGGCGCCTCGCTCGGGCTCGGCGGCGCGCTGTTCCAGGCGGTCACCCGCAACCCGCTGGGCAGTCCGGACGTGCTCGGGCTCGGGCAGGGCGCGACGGCCGGGGCGCTCGTCATGATCGTGCTGTTCTCCGGGAGCGCCGCGCAGGTCACCATGGGTGCGCTCGTGGGCGGACTGGTGACCGGGCTCGCCATCTATCTGCTCGCCTGGAAGCGGGGCGTGCACGGCTATCGACTGGTCCTGGTCGGGATCGGCGTCTCCGCGATCGTCACGGCGGTCAACGGCTATCTGCTGACCGTCTCCGACATCATCGACGCCACCCGCGCGGTCGTCTGGATGACCGGGTCCCTCAACGGCCGTGACTGGAGCCAGGTCTGGCCGCTGCTCGGGCTGTGCGCCGTCCTCGTGCCGCTCGTCCTGGCCAACGCGCGCGGGCTGAGGATGATGGAGATGGGCGACGACGTCTCGAACGCCCTCGGGGTGCGCGTGGAGCGGACCCGGGCGCTCATGCTGATCGCCGCCGTCCTGCTCACCGCCACCGCCACCGCCGCGGCCGGCCCCGTCAGCTTCGTCGCGCTCACCGCCCCGCAGCTCGCCCGCCGCCTGACCCGCTCACCCGGCCCGAACCTGCTGCCGTCCCTGTGCATGGGCGCCACCCTCCTGGTCACCGCCGACTGGGCCTCGCAGCGCCTCTTCGGCGCCGACCAGCTGCCCGTCGGCGTGGTCACCGGCGTCCTCGGCGGCGTCTACCTGCTGTGGCTGCTGGTCGGCGAGCGCAGGGCGGGCCGGATATGAAGCGAGCCCAAGCCGGGCCGGACGGGAGCGGCCCGGCCCGCCACGACAGCGGCCCGGCCCACCAGACCACCCGAAGGAGCACCGTGAACCGCCTGTCCGCCGAGAACGTCACCCTCGCCTACGACCAGCGCGTCATCGCCGAGGAGCTGTCGGTGGCGATCCCCGACAACTCCTTCACCGTGATCGTCGGCCCGAACGCGTGCGGCAAGTCCACCCTGCTGCGGGCGCTGTCGCGGATGCTCAGGCCCAGCCAGGGCCGGGTGCTGCTCGACGGGCAGGCGATCCAGTCGATGCCGGCGAAGAAGGTCGCGCGGACGCTCGGCCTGCTCCCGCAGTCCTCGATCGCGCCCGACGGCATCACCGTCGCCGACCTCGTCGGCCGCGGCCGGTACCCGCACCAGGGCATCCTGCGCCAGTGGTCGGCCGAGGACGAGCGGGTCGTACAGGAGTCCATGGCGCAGACCGGGGTCGCCGAGCTCGCCGACCGGTACGTCGACGAGCTGTCCGGCGGCCAGCGCCAGCGGGTGTGGATCGCCATGGCGCTCGCCCAGCAGACCCCGCTGCTGCTCCTCGACGAGCCGACGACGTACCTCGACATCCAGCACCAGATCGACGTCCTCGACCTGTGCGCCGAACTGCACGAGGAGCAGGGCCGCACGCTGGTGGCCGTGCTGCACGACCTCAACCACGCCGCCCGGTACGCCACCCACCTCATCGCCCTCAAGAGCGGGCGGATCATCGCCGAGGGCGCGCCGAACGACATCGTCACGGCCGAGCTGGTCGAGGAGGTCTTCGGGCTGCGCTGCCAGGTCGTCGAGGACCCGGAGACGGGGACCCCGCTGGTGGTGCCGGCGGCGCGCAGGGCGCGGGCCGGGAACCGGAGGGTGGCGGCTACAGAAGCTTCCTGAGCTGGAACAGGTCGCGCAGGCCGGCCTCCAGCTTCACCCGGCCCGAGCCCCAGGCCCGGGCGAAGTTCAGCTCGCCGTTCACCAGGGCCAGCAGGTCGTCGCCCTTCATGGCCAGTCTGATCTGGGCCTTCTCCGGCGCAGGGCCCGGCACGACGTCGTGCACCACGATCCGGCCGCCGGTCATGCGGCCCACGAACGTCACGTCCAGGTCCGTGATGAGGCAGCTCACCGAGCGGTCCAGGGACGCGGCGGCGCGGACGTCCCCCTCGGCGTGCTGCATGCTGTCCGAGAGCTTCTCGAGTGCGGCGCGGCACTCCTCGATCGTTGCCATCGCGATCGACGGTACCCCAGCGGTTCGGGGTAGCGTCTGGGCATGAACGACGCGGTTCCCGAGACGGAGACCACCGAGACGGAGACCGGCGGGGAGACGGCGGAACCGGAGTACGACCCCGCCGCCCCCGCCCCCCTGAACGTGCCCCGCACCCCGACCGGCAACGCCGAGGTCGACGCCCGCCTGGAGCGGCTGGCCGACGCCGACCACCTGACCACGGACGGACACGTCGAGGTGTACGAGGATGTACACCGGGGGCTGCGCGACGCGCTCACCGCGCTCGACGCCCGCCCGCCGGGACCTCCGGCGCCGTCACCGTCGTATCGACACAGGAGCTGAACCGAACGTGGCAGGAGTCGCACGTCGCCGTCTGGACGCGGAGCTGGTCCGCCGCAAGCTCGCGCGCTCGCGTGAGCACGCCAGCCAGCTGATCGCGGCCGGGCGGGTCACCGTCGGCAAGACCGTCGCGACCAAGCCGGCCACGCAGGTGGAGACCGCGGCCGCCATCGTCGTCGCGACGGACGACGGTGACCCCGACTACGTCTCCCGGGGCGGGCACAAGCTCGCGGGCGCCCTCCAGGCGTTCGTACCGCAGGGACTGGTCGTGGAGGGGCGGCGGGCGCTGGACGCCGGCGCCTCCACCGGCGGGTTCACGGACGTGCTGCTGCGGTCGGGGGCCGCGCACGTCGTCGCCGTGGACGTCGGTTACGGACAACTCGCCTGGACTCTGCAGAGCGATGAACGCGTCACCGTCAAGGACCGTACGAACGTACGCGAGTTGACGCTCGATGCGATCGATGGGGAGCCTGTGGATCTTGTCGTGGGGGATCTGTCCTTCATCCCGCTCGGCCTGGTGCTGCCCGCCCTGGTGCGGTGCGTGCAGCCGGACGCCGATCTGGTGATGATGGTCAAGCCGCAGTTCGAGGTGGGCAAGGAACGTCTCGGCAGCGGAGGAGTGGTACGGAGTCCGCAGCTGCGGGCGGAGGCCGTACGGGGAGTGGCCCAGAAGGCGTGGGAGCTCGGGCTCGGGGTGAAGGGTGTCACCGCCAGTCCGCTGCCCGGGCCGTCCGGGAATGTCGAGTACTTTCTGTGGCTGCGGGCCGGTGCACCGGAACTGGACCCGGCCGACGTTGACCGTGCAGTGGCGGAGGGGCCGCGTTGACTCAGAACCGAGCTCGTACTGTTTTCCTGCTCGCCCACACGGGCCGGCCCGCGGCCGTCCGCAGCGCCGAGCTGGTCGTGAAGGGGCTGCTGCGCGAGGGCATCGGGGTGCGTGTCCTGGAGTACGAGGCGGCCGACCTGCCGTTGCCGGACGAGGTGGAGCTCGTCAAGGAGGCGACTCCGCAGTGCCTCGACGGGTGCGAGCTGCTGATCGTGCTCGGCGGTGACGGGACGCTGCTGCGGGGCGCCGAGTTCGCCCGGGCCTCCGGGGTGCCGATGCTCGGCGTCAACCTCGGGCGGGTGGGGTTCCTCGCCGAGGCCGAGCGGGACGACCTCGACAAGGTCGTCGACCGGGTGGTGACCAAGGCGTACGAGGTCGAGGAACGGATGACCGTCGACGTCGTCGTGCACCGCAACGGGGACATCGTGCACACGGACTGGGCGCTGAACGAGGCGGCCGTGCAGAAGGTGTCGGCGGAGAAGCTGCTCGAGGTCGTCCTGGAGATCGACGGGCGGCCGGTCACGGGGTTCGGGTGCGACGGGATCGTCCTGTCGACGCCCACCGGGTCCACGGCCTACGCGTTCTCGGCGGGCGGGCCGGTGGTGTGGCCGGAGGTGGAGGCGCTGCTGATGGTGCCGATCAGCGCGCACGCGCTGTTCGCGAAGCCGCTCGTGACCTCGCCGGACTCGGTGCTGGCGGTGGAGGTGCTGCCGCACATCCCGCCGGGGGTCCTGTGGTGTGACGGGCGGCGGACCGTGGAGCTGCCGCCCGGGGCCAGGGTCGAGGTGCGGCGGGGGGCCGTGCCGGTGCGGCTGGCCCGGCTGCATCACGCGTCCTTCACCGACCGGCTCGTGGCGAAGTTCGCGCTGCCCGTCTCCGGGTGGCGCGGGGCGCCGCACTAGAGCCGGGAGGCGGGGGCCTCGCACGGGAGCGCGCGCTCCCTCAGGGCGTTGCACTCGCCTGGGTGACAGGGCGCCTCGCATATCCCCGCCCCTACCTCGTAAGGTCTTAGCCGTGCTGGAAGAGATGCGGATACGGTCGCTCGGCGTCATCGACGACGCGGTCGTCGAGCTGTCGCCCGGGTTCACCGCTGTCACCGGTGAGACGGGCGCGGGCAAGACCATGGTGGTCACCAGTCTCGGGCTGCTGCTCGGCGGGCGGGCGGACCCGGCGCTCGTGCGGATCGGGGCCGAGAAGGCCGTCGTCGAGGGGCGGATCACCGTCGCCCCGCAGGCCCCCGCCGTCGTGCGCGCGGAAGAGGCCGGGGCCGAGCTGGACGACGGGGCGTTGCTGATCAGCCGGACCGTTTCCGCCGAGGGGCGGTCGCGGGCGCACGTGGGCGGGCGCAGCGTGCCCGTCGGGCTGCTCGCCGACCTCGCCGACGACCTCGTGGCCGTGCACGGTCAGACCGACCAGCAGGGGCTGCTGAAGCTGTCCCGGCAGCGGCAGGCGCTGGACCGGTACGCGGGCGACGCCGTGGCCGGACCGCTGGCGAAGTACGGCGAGGCGTACCGGCGGCTGCGGGCGGTGTCGGCCGAGCTGGAGGAGATCGTCACGCGCGCGCGTGAGCGGGCTCAGGAAGCCGACATGCTGCGGTACGGGCTCGACGAGATCGCGGCGGTCGAGCCGCGGGCCGGGGAGGACGTCGAGCTGGCGGAGGAGGCGGAGCGGCTCGGGCACGCGGAGGCCCTGTCGTCCGCCGCCACGGCCGCTCACGCCGCCCTTGCCGGCAATCCGGAGGACCCCGAGGGCATCGACGCCGCCACGCTCGTCGCGGGGGCCCAGCGGGCCCTGGACGCCGTGCGGTCGCACGATCCGGCGCTGGCCGCGCTGGCCGACCGGATCGGTGAGATCGGGATCCTGCTGGGCGACGTGGCGGGGGAGTTGGCGGGGTACGCCGACGATCTGGACGCGGATCCCCTGCGGCTGGCGGCCGTTGAGGAACGGCGGGCCGCGCTCACCGGGTTGACCCGGAAGTACGGCGAGGACGTCAACTCCGTGCTGGCGTGGGCCGAGCGGAGCGCCGCGCGGCTGACCGAGCTGGACGGCGACGACGAGCGGATCGGTGAGCTGACCGCCGAGCGGGACGCGCTGCGGGCCGAACTGGGCGGGCTGGCGCAGGCGTTGACCGACGCGCGCGCGGAAGCCGCCGAACGGTTCGCGGCCGCCGTGACCGCGGAGCTGGCCTCGCTCGCCATGCCGCACGCGCGCGTGTCGTTCGAGATCCGGCAGACGGAGGACCCCGAGGGCGTGGAGGTCGGCGGGCGCACGGTCGCCTACGGCCCGCACGGCGTCGACGAGGTCGAGCTGCTGCTCGCCCCGCATCCGGGGGCGCCGGCGCGGCCCATCGCCAAGGGCGCGTCGGGCGGTGAGCTCTCGCGCGTGATGCTGGCCGTGGAGGTCGTGTTCGCGGGGACGGACCCCGTGCCGACGTATCTCTTCGACGAGGTCGACGCCGGCGTCGGCGGCAAGGCGGCGGTCGAGATCGGGCGTCGGCTGGCGCGGCTGGCGAAGAGCGCGCAGGTCGTCGTCGTGACCCACCTTCCGCAGGTGGCCGCCTTCGCCGACCGGCAGCTGCTGGTGGAGAAGACCAACGACGGCTCGGTGACCCGCTCCGGCGTGAAGGTCCTCGAAGGCGAGGAACGCATCCGGGAGTTGTCCCGCATGCTGGCCGGCCAGGAGGACTCCGAAACGGCACGGGCGCACGCGGAGGAACTGCTGGCCACCGCCAGGGCGGACGTCTGACGGGCCTCCCGGCGGGCGGCCGACTGCCGTGCGGGCAGAGGCGGTTGCGCCGAGGGTCGGGCGGCACGGCGTGCCGGGCCCGTTCCGGTGCGCGGTGTGGCTGCTTGGCGGCGTGCCCGCGCCCGGTCCGGGCGTGACAGGCGGTGGGCGTCGGTGGACGAACGACAGGGGACCTGTGAGCGGTAGGGCGGTGGCCTTCGGTGTGGGGGCCGGGGGCACGTGCCTCGGCGTGCGGTTGTTGCGCAAGGCCGCTCCGCGGGGGCGGTGGCGGCGCACGAACCATGCCGGGCGGACTGTGGAGTTGTACGCCGGTCCGGCGAGCGCTCTGGCGGTGGCGGCGGCTGCCGCGCGGGTGCGCCCGGTCGCCGGGGCCGCCGTGCTCGTGGCGGGCGTCTGCGGGGCCTACGACGATGTCGCCGGGGACGAGCGGCGCGGGTTCCGGGCGCATCTGGGCGCGCTGCGGCGCGGGGAGATCACCAGCGGGGCGGTCAAGCTGTTCGGGATCTCCGCCGCCGGGCTGGTGGCGGGGGCGCTGATGAAGGAACGGCCGCTCGACAAGCTGCTCGCGGGTGTGGTGATCGCCGGAGCCGCGCACTTCGTCAACCTCGTCGACGTACGCCCCGCACGGGCCGCCGCCGCGGTGATCGCCCTCGGGGCACCGGGCCTGCTGCGGTCCGGCCCGTGCGCCGGGCTCGCCGCGGGGGCCGTCGGGGCCGCCGTCGCCGTACTGCCCGACGACCTCGGTGAGCGCGCGATGCTCGGTGACACCGGCGCGCACGCCCTGGGCGCCGCTCTGGGTGCCGCTGCCGTGGCCGGCAACGGGCGCGCCGGGCTGGTCGCCCATGCCGCCGCCGTGGTGGCCGCGGCGGTGTACGGCGACCGGGTGAGCGAGGCGGCGCGTGCGCTGGGCGCGCGGTGAGCGGACCGGAGCCGGCTGCGCCCCGCCCCGGAACCCTCGCCTCCGTCACTCGTGTGGGTGACGTGCTGTCCATGCCGTAGGCTTCCCCGACCCCTCGGCGTTCCCGGAACGGCCGTACGTGCTGGCATCCTTGGCGTGGTACGGGGAGGAAACCCCGCGGTACACCCCGTCCGCCCGATCCTTCTGTACTTTCTTCGTGACCGCCCGACGCCGAACCAGGAGCCCCGGCCACGTGAGCCTCGTGAGCAGCCACTCACCGCACGGCCAGTCGCCGCTGCGCACCGTGCAGGTGCTGGGCGGCGGCAACGCCGGCAGCAGCGCCCACGTGCGTTCGCTGGCCTCGGGGCTCGTCGCACGGGGCGTGCGGGTCACGGTGTGCGCCCCCGCCGAGGCCGACCGCACCTACGACTTCACCGGCGCCGGCGCCGAACACGTGCACGTGCCGCGCAGCACCGATCCCACCTCCGTCGCCGTGCTGCGCGAGGCGTGCAAGAACGCCGACCTGGTGCACGCGCACGGACTGCACGCCTCCTTCCGCGCCGTGCTCGCCCTCAGCGGCCGCCGCACCCCGCTCGTCGTCACCTGGCACAACCGGGCGCACGCGGAGGGCGCCCGCGCCCATCTGCTGCGCCTGCTGGAGCGGCGGGTCGTCAGGGCGGCCACCGTGGTGCTCGGCACCACGTCGGACCTCGTGGACCGGGCCCGCCGGACCGGGGCCCGGGACGCGCGGCTCGCCGCCGTCGCCCTGCCCGTCCCGCGCCCGTTCGCCGAACACGACGACCCCGACCGGCTGCGGGCCAAGATCCGCGCCGAACTCGGCGTCACGGACCGCCCGTTGCTGATGGCCGTCGGCTCACTCGACCGGCACCGCGGTTACGGCACGCTCCTGGACGCCGCACGCACCTGGCGCCGGCTCGACCCCCAGCCGCTCGTCGTGATCGCCGGCGAGGGGCCGCTGCGGGCCGAACTCCAGCGCCGTATCGAGGACGAGGCACTGCCGGTGCGGATCGCCGGCCGCCGCGACGACGTCGGCGAACTGCTCGCCGCCGCCGACCTCGCGCTGCTGACCAGCGGCTGGGAGTCGCGCTCCCTGCTCGCCCAGGAAGCCCTCCACGCGCGCGTGCCGCTCGTCGCGACGCACGTCGGCGGCACCCCGGAACTCGTCGGCGACGCCGCCGAACTCGTCCCGTACGCCGACTCCAAGGCCCTCGCCGACACCGTCGTACGCCTCCTCGACGACCCCGAGCGGCGCCGGCTGCTCACGGAGCGAGGCGTGCGGCAGGCCGCCACCTGGCCGACCGAGGACGAGACGGTGGCCCAGGTCCTCAGCGTCTACGACGAGCTGACCCAGCCCCGCCCGCTGGTCTAGGGCACGTGCCGGCGGGCCCGCAGGGCCAGGCTCAACGCCAGGACCGTCTGCGGGTCGTCGAGGTCGGTGCCGAGCAACTCGCCGATGCGGGCGAGGCGGTTGTAGAGGGTCTGCCGGTTGAGATGGAGCTCGCGGGCCGTCTCCGCCTTGCGGCCCGCATGCGCCAAGTACGTCTCCAGCGTGGGCAGGAGCGGCGGACGGGAGCGGTCGTCGTGGTCGCGCAGCGGACCGATCGCGCGGTCCACGAACGCCGCCAGGTCGGGGTGGTCGCGCAGCCGCCACAGCAGCAGGTCGATGTCGAGGCGCCGGGCGTCGTACCACGGGCGGTCCGTCAGCCCCTGGGCCGCGGTCGCCGTCTCCGCCGCGTGCCTCAGGCCCGCCGAGGCCGCCGTCCAGCCGCCGGCCACCCCGACGACCACGACCGGCGGCTGCGCCCCCGGCCGCTGCATGCCGGCCCGCTCCACGCCCGCCCGCAGCGCCGCCGCCACCCGGTCCGCCACCGCCGGGCGCTCCGTCTCCGCCCGCAGGCCCAGCAGCACCAGCACGCGGCCCTCGACCGGCCGTACCCCCAGCAGCACCGGCACCCCCACCGAGGCCAGCTCCTCCGAGACCGCGCGCGCCAGCACCGCCCAGCCCCCGCCCGGCGACAGCGTGTCGCCCAGCCGCATCACGACCGGCAGCAGCGGAGCGGCGCCCGGCCTGAAGCCCAGCACGCGCGCCTGCGCCGGCGCGTCCTCCGCGGCGATCCGGCCCTCGGCGAGGTCGGTCAGGAAGTCGCCGCGCCCGCGCGCGGCCAGCTCCTCCTCCTGCCGTGCCTGCATCAGCACCACGGCGAGGATGCCCGCGGCCCGCTCCGCCGCCATCCGGTGCACCGGGGCGAGCGGCGCCCGCACGGGCAGCAGCACCAGCCGCGCCCGCACCGACGCCGTGCCGGGGCCGCCCCCGGGCACGTCCACGAGCACCGACCCGGCCGGTGGCGTGTCCTTGTGCTGTCCCCGCAGCCCCTCCCACACCTGGAGCGGGTCCGCGCCCTCGGGCCCGGCGCCGGCGGCGTACAGCAGCTGTCCGTCGGTGGTCTCCAGGAACACCGGGTTGCCGCCGAAGTCGGCCAGGATGCCCAGCACCTGCGGCACCCCGCCGCCGCCCAGCAGGGCCTGGGTGCAGCGCCGGTGCACCTCCTCGGCGCGCTGCAGCAGCGCGTAGTGGCCGTTGACGATCTCGGTGTGGATCTCCTCCGTGACCGCCACGAAGGGCACCTCGCGGTGCAGCTGGACCAGCGGCAGACCCGCCGTGCGGGCCGTGTCCACGAGGGCGGCCGGCAGCCGGGCGAAGCGCGGCCCGAGCTCCACGACGAGCGCGGCGATGCCCCGCTCGGCCAGCGTGCGCACGAACGCCCGCTGGTCGGCCGGGCGGGTGCCGAGCCCGTAGCCCGTGGTCAGCAGCAGCTCGCCGCCCTTGAGCAGGGACGCGATGTTCGGCACCTCGCCGGCGTGCACCCAGCGCACGGTGCGGCCCAGCCGGTCGGCGCCGGCGAGCACCTCGGGCAGGCCGCTGCGCAGACCGGGCAGTTCCAGTGCTCGCCGCACGGTGATCCCGGCGCCCTGGGTGTCGTATCCGCTGTCCGAACCGCTGTCCATGAGCCGGACGCTACCCGGGCACCCTCGGCGAGAGCATCTCCGGCCCGGCCGGGCGGTCAGGTGGCCGGGCCGCCGTCCAGCAGGCCCGTGAGGCGGTCGCGGTGGTGCTCGGCCGCGCGGCGTTGTCCGGCCGGTGCGTCGGCGTGGTCGCCGAGCCAGGAGTCCAGGCCGTCCCGGGCGCGGCGGGCCTGGTCGGCCTGGTGGCGGCCGGAGACGTGCTGCAGGCGGTGGGCGACCTGGAGGAGCAGCGGGTGGCGGGTGCCGTGACGGCGGCCCTGGCGCACCTCCAGCCAGTCCAGCGCGAGATCGAGCACCTGCCCCACCGCCTCCGTGTCGGGCAGGTGGCCGTCGCGCAACAGGGCCTCCAGCAGCTTGCCGGAGTCGTCGTTGCGCTCGAAGCCCGGCCGGAACCGGTGCAGCACCACCTCGGTCGCCCTGCGGCGCGCCGCGGGCGTCAGGCCACGGCTGCCGAGGAGCAGGCACAGCGGGCCGACCGCCTTGCCGGAACCGTCGTACGCGGCACACCAGTCCAGGCACGCGGTGTGCAGCCGCTCCAGGATCCCGTCCTCCAGCTCGTCGCTGCCCTCCAGCATGAGCGTCAGGGCGCGCATGACGTCCAGGCCGGTCGTCGGCGGGGTCTCCTGCAGCAGGTCGCAGGCGCGGCCGACGTAGCGGTTCCACTCGGGGCGGATCACGGCCCGGTGCTCGGCGAGCGCGTGGGTCAGCGAGCGCTTGGTCCCCGCGCTGGTCACCAGGACCCGCAGCGACAGGCTCCGCACGGCGCGCGGGGCGAGCAGCCCGCGTTCGGCGGGGCTCGTCAGCGCGCACTTCAGCGCGGTGGTCAGCAGCATCGGCGCGCCGGGCGCCCCGGGGTGGGCGTCCAGCCAGGCAAGCGTGGCCTCCAGGGCTGGCCCGTGCTCGGCGGGCGAGAGGTCCCGGCGCTGGAAGAACGAGGTGAGCGGATAGGCGAGGTGCTCGCTGAAGCGCTCCGGCGTCAGCTGGTCGAACAGCGCCGCCATCACCCCGGCCCGCAGGTCGTCGTCGAGCCGTGGCTTGTGCAGCAGCGGCGGCAGCAGCGCGCGGGCCACCGTCGGCTCGGGCTGCCGCTCCACCAGCTTCAGCGCCCGCCAGGCGTGCTGGTGGAGCAGGTCGTGGTCGTCGTCGAGCAGACGCGTGTGCAACAGCGCACTGAGCACGTCCCGCACGCTCTGCCCGGTCCCGTCGTGCCGGGCCAGCCAGTCCACGGCCAGGCCGGCGAGCCGCCGCTGCTCGTCCTCGGTCAGCGCGGCGTTGGTGCGGTGGCCCGACTTGCGGGAGTTGGTCAGCAGCAGGGGCAGCACCATGCCGAGTTCCAGGTCCCGGTCGGCGTTCGCCTCCAGCCAGTTCCAGCCCGCCTGCACGGCCCGGGGCAGGGTGTCCCGGCCCGGCAGCTGGCCCGTGATCAACTCCTTGAGCACATACGCCGCCTCGGGGCGCAGCCCGTGCCCCTCCTCGCTCAGCAGCCAGGCCAGGGAGTCCCTGACGGCCTGGTCGAAGACGTCCTTGGGCAGGTCGCGGTGGCGCCGGTTGCGCACCAGCACCGGCTCGTACGCGTAGCTGGCCTGCGCCGGATCGCCGGGCGCCACCCGGTCCAGCAGCAGCCGCGCCGTGCGCTCCAGGGCGGGGCCCGTCAGCTCCGGGCGCATGACCAGCGGCGCGGCGACGAAGCCGGCCTCGCGCGTGGTGCCGTACCGGCGCAGCCAGCGCAGTGCCCAGCCGACGAGCCGGGGGAGGCGCGGATCGGCCCTCGGCAGGCCGCGTTTGCGGGGGTCGAGCAGGGGCCGCAGCGGCAGCGAGGCGATGTGGCGGTGGGCGTGGCGGGCGAGCCACTCGTGGGCGAGCTCCTCGGTCCGCCGGCGGGTCGCCGGGTCGACGCGCGCGGCCGTGAGGATCTGGTGGAAGACGATCGCGGTCCGCGGATCGAAGGGGTGCTCCTCGGCCTGGCCCAGCAGGTAGGGCAGACAGACCTCGCTCGGCAGGTGCCGTGCGGCCGTCATGACCGCGTCGAAGGCGCCCGGCCTGCGGTGGTACTCCGCCAGCCACGGCCGGGCCAGCTCCCGGGCCGCGACCGCCCGCCAGGTGCGGCGCTTGAGGAGGGCCTGCAGCACCTCGCCCCGCCCGTCGGGGTCGGTCAGCACCAGCTCCCGCAGCCGCTCCGGCCGCGCCGCGCACCAGTCCCCGACGGTCTGCGTGATCCGGTCGCCCAGCGGGGCGTCGAGGGTGGAGGCGAGGCGGTCCACCGAGGTGACGACCCGCAGCAGCGAGGCGCTGTCGGTCAGGGCGGTGTCCAGGACGCGGCGCAGACCGGTGCCGTTCAGCCGGGCGCCGTCGGCCTCGGTCACGCCGTGGGCGAGCAGCAGGTCGGCGTAGTGGTCGTGCTTGGGCGAGAGCCGGTCGTCCTGCTGGTGGATCAGGCCGCTGGCCTCCAGCTGCAGGATCGTCGCCACGCCCTGCTCCCGGCGCTCGCGGTCGGCGGGGTCCTGGCTGTCCGGCGCGAAGAAGTCCAGCGCCACGTGCAGCGGGCAGGGAGCGTGGGCGGTGATCAGGGCCACCGCCGTCGTGACCGGGGCGGGGCCGTGCTTCCAGGACACCGCGGGCACCCCGGCGGCGTCGAGGAGCGTGCGGATCCAGCTGCGGAAGTCGGGGGCGGCATGCGGGTCGGCGCCTCCCAGGTCGACGCCGTTGAGCGCGAGGTCGTCGCAGTACGAGGCGTACAGCTGGATCTCGGTGGGCGAACCGCCGCACAGGTCCCGCACGTACGACTCGCCCTTCTGGTCCACGGCGTTCGGTGCGACGACCGGCACCATCTCCCGGCAGATGGCGCTGTGGTACGGCGTGTCCCAGCGGACGCGGATCTCCTCGAAGGTGGTCTGCGGGCTCAGCGGCTCGCTCTCCAGGTCTTTCAGCCGCAGCCGCCGCGCACCCGTCAGCACCGCGAGCCGCACGTTCTCCGCCCGGGCGTCGTAGCACAGCTCGCGGAAGGTCTCACCGGGCTCGGCGATCCAGTCGACGTCGTCGGCGACGACCAGCACCCGGTCCGCCAGCTCCCGCACGCTCTCCCAGACCGCCGTCAGGGACGTCTCCCGGGTGAGGTGGACGACCAGCCAGCCCCGGGCGTCGGCCAGCTCCGCGGTCTCCAGGCACAGCCGTGACTTGCCCGCCCCCGGCTCCCCGGTCAGGACGACCCCGGCGGGCAGGCCGCGCCGGTCGGCCAGCGCGGTCAGCCGGTCCAGGACGTTCTCGGGCGAGCTGGCGTCCTCGGGGTCGACGAACGGTGCCTTCCCCTTGAACAGCGCCTCCTGCCGGTCCCGGTACTCGTCCTTGCGCACATGGTGCGGCTGGAGCGTCCCGCCGGTGCGGTCCCAGCCGACGGGCAACGCCGGCGCGGGACGCGGGTCGACGCCCTCGGCCCGCAGCAGCGCCTCCCACTCCTCGTCGTCGACCTGGTCGAGGGCGGTGACCTGGTGCATGCCGGGCCCGGTGGCGTGGACGTGGCTGCGGAAGACGGCGACGAGGAGCCCGGTGTCCTCGGTGATCACGGCCGCGCCGGACATGCCCTTCCAGGGGCTGTCGCCCGGTGCCGTCGGGGCGGGCGGCGCGTCGTGGATGTGGACGCGCAGCATGCCGTGCGGCCCCTCCTCCGCGCTGTGCACCGAGCAGCGCACCGACGCCCGGCCGCGCACGCTCCGCGTCCGCCCGTCCGCGCCGGACGTGAGGATCTCGGCGTACTTGGGGTGTCCCAGGGCCCGCGCGGCGATCTCGGCCGCCCGGTCGCGCCGTACGCCGCCCAGCCGTATCGGGGACACGCGCGTGTCGGGCGGCGTGTCGAACCGGAGCAGCGCCAGGTCCCGCACCGGGTCCCGCCACACGGGCGTCACCGGGCGGAAGTCGCCGTCTCCGCCGAGGTCGGCCTCGACGTCCCCGGTGCCGTCCAGGACGTGACAGGCGGTCAGGACGAGCCGGTCGGATATCCGGTAGCCGGTGCCGAGCCGGGCCCGGTCGGGGGCGGCGAGCAGGGCGCCGACGACCTGCGCGACGCGGGACACGTCCCGGTCGGGCGTCACCACCGCCCGCTCACCTCGGCCGGCGGTCCACGGTGTCGCCCGTGTCCACGGGCCGGTCGTCGTCCCCGCGGGCGTCCAACTGCAGCCGCAGGGTCTGTACGTCGCTGCGGCCCTGGGAGCGCTGGGCGCCGGCCGAGATCACGTGGACCTTGATGCCGCCGTTCAGCCCGTCGGTGCGGCTGAGGGTGGTCTGCAGTTCCAGTTCCAGCGACTTCACCGACAGCCGCACCGGGCCGCCCTCGGACCGGGCCGCGTCCATGGCCTGGGCCAGCTCGCGCCGTATCGCGCCCAGGGCCGCCGCCAGGCCGATGCCCTCGTCCTCGACCTGTCCCGACGATGTCACACGTTCCCCCTGTGGTGAGACGATCCGATCAGCACACTCGTTGCCGGATGAATCTAGCGGTGCGCAGGAGGTCACGGCCAGTGTCCGTGACGGCGTGCCCCGCCCACACGGCCGGGGCACGCCGTCACCGGTTCAGCCGCCGTACGCGCCCGAGGCCGTCAGGCGCAGGGCCGTGTCGATCAGCGGGACGTGGCTGAAGGCCTGCGGGAAGTTGCCGACCTGGCGCTTGAGGCGCGGGTCCCACTCCTCGGCGAGCAGGCCGAGGTCGTTGCGCAGGGACAGCAGCTTCTCGAACAGCTTGCGGGCCTCGTCCACCCGGCCGATCATCGCCAGGTCGTCGGCCATCCAGAACGAGCAGGCCAGGAAGGCCCCCTCGTCGCCGGGCAGGCCGTCGACGCCCTCGCTGTCGCCCTCGGTGGGGTAGCGCAGGATGAAGCCGTCCGGCGTGGACAGCTCGCGCTGGATCGCCTCGATGGTGCCGATGACGCGCTTGTCGTCGGGCGGCAGGAAGCCCATCTGCGGGATCAGGAGCAGCGAGGCGTCCAGCTCCTTCGAGCCGTACGACTGCGTGAAGGTGTTGCGTTCCTTGTCGTAGCCCTTCTCGCACACGTCCCGGTGGATGTCGTCGCGCAGCTCGCGCCAGCGCTCCAGCGGACCGTCCGCGTCACCGGACTCGATCAGCTTGATCGTGCGGTCCACGGCGACCCACGCCATGACCTTGGAGTGCACGAAGTGGCGGCGCGGCCCGCGCACCTCCCAGATGCCCTCGTCCGGCTGGTCCCAGTGGTCCTCCAGGTAGCGGATGAGCTTCAGCTGGAGCAGCGAGGCGTAGTCGCTGCGGGCCAGGCCCGTCATGTGGGCCAGGTGCAGGGCCTCGGTGACCTCGCCGTAGACGTCGAGCTGGAGCTGGTGCGCGGCGCCGTTGCCGACCCGCACCGGCGCCGAGTTCTCGTAGCCCGGCAGCCAGTCCAGCTCCGCCTCGCCGAGCTCGCGCTCGCCCGCGATGCCGTACATGATCTGCAGGTTCTCCGGGTCGCCGGCGACCGCGCGCAGCAGCCACTCGCGCCAGGCGCGGGCCTCCTCGCGGTAGCCGGTGCGCAGCAGCGAGGACAGGGTGATGGCCGCGTCACGCAGCCAGGTGTAGCGGTAGTCCCAGTTGCGCACCCCGCCGATGTCCTCGGGCAGGGAGGTGGTCGGCGCGGCGACGATGCCGCCGGTGGGCGCGTAGGTGAGGGCCTTCAGCGTGATGAGGGAGCGGATCACCGCCTCGCGGTACGGGCCGTGGTAGGTGCAGTGCTCCACCCAC
The DNA here is from genome assembly GCF_054850255.1 of Streptomyces sp. 7R007. Lineage (NCBI taxonomy): Bacteria > Bacillati > Actinomycetota > Actinomycetes > Kitasatosporales > Streptomycetaceae > Streptomyces > Streptomyces sp. 7R007. Next base: position 21,168 of record NZ_JBTWMV010000066.1, read on the forward strand.
TCCCGCCAGAACTCCTCCGTCGCCTGCAGCGAGGCCTCCGGCTCCGGCAGCGGCGGTGGCTGCTTGTGCGAGGGCTCCCAGGAGATCGTGAACGCGATCCGGTCGCCCGGGGCGACGGTGAAGTCCGAGTACGTCGTCAGGGACTTGCCGTAGGTCTCGCACTCGGTGTCGTACCAGACCGAGTCCGGCCCGGCCACGGCGACCGTGCGCCCGTCGTGCTTGTGCACCCACGGCACGACACGGCCGTAGGAGAACCGCATGCGCAGGGCCGAGCGCATCGGGACGCGGCCCGAGACGCCCTCGACGATGCGGATCAGCTGCGGGGCGCCGTCACGCGGGGGCATGAAATCGGTCACGCGGACCGTGCCGCGCGGGGTGTCCCACTCGGATTCCAGGATCAGCGAGTCGCCCCGGTACGAGCGCCGGGCCGCCGTCGGCGGCTGCGCGTCCGAGGCGTGCGCGGGGCCCAGCCGCCAGAAGCCGTGCTCCTCGGTGCCCAGCAGACCGGCGAAGATGGCGTGCGAGTCGAAGCGGGGCAGGCACAGCCAGTCCACTGTCCCGTCCCGGCAGACCAGGGCAGCGGTCTGCATGTCTCCGATGAGTGCGTAGTCTTCGATGCGCCCGGCCACGTGCAACTCCAGTCGAACGGCCACGTCACCCCCGGCAGGGGGCTGTCGCTAGTGCGGTCAAGGGGTCGTTGTAATGCGTCGTTGAGCGGTGAAGCAAAGCAGTCGGTCCTGCCGTGTGGCAAAACGACAATTCTTGCTCAACGAACTGACGAGCTCTCGTTGTTCCGGTCATTACGGGCGGGGGTGGTGCCGTGTACCCGGCCGGGCTCGGCAGCGAGTGTCCGAGCAGGATACGACGCACGTAGATGATCTGCGTGCCGCTCCGGGCAACCCGGATCGGCCGAACGGGTGAGCAACGGGTGAGAAACAGTCGAGGACGTGCGGGTCCGTGGCGGCCCGTGTGCGGAGCGTGGCCGGAAGCCATCGGCTGCCTTCGCTGATACCCTGGTAGCCCGTGGACCGGTGGGCGAGAGAACCCCGGAACCGCACCCCAGACCGCGACCACGGGAGCCCCCTCTTGGCCATGCCGCCGAAAACAACGACGACCAAGCACATCTTCGTCACCGGGGGTGTCGCCTCCTCGCTCGGCAAGGGTCTGACGGCCTCCAGCCTCGGCATGCTGCTGAAGGCCCGGGGCCTGCGCGTCGTCATGCAGAAGCTCGACCCGTACCTGAACGTCGACCCGGGCACGATGAACCCCTTCCAGCACGGTGAGGTCTTCGTCACCAACGACGGCGCCGAGACCGATCTGGACATCGGACACTACGAGCGCTTCCTCGACCGCGACTTGGACGGCTCCGCCAACGTCACCACCGGCCAGGTCTACTCCACCGTGATCGCCAAGGAGCGGCGCGGCGAGTACCTGGGCGACACCGTGCAGGTCATCCCGCACATCACCAACGAGATCAAGCACCGCATCCGCCGCATGGCGACGGACGAGGTCGACGTCGTGATCACCGAGGTCGGCGGCACGGTCGGCGACATCGAGTCCCTGCCGTTCCTGGAGACGGTCCGCCAGGTCCGCCACGAGGTCGGCCGGGACAACGTCTTCGTCGTCCACATCTCCCTCCTGCCCTACATCGGCCCGTCGGGAGAGCTGAAGACGAAGCCGACCCAGCATTCGGTTGCGGCCCTGCGCAACATCGGTATCCAGCCGGACGCCATCGTGCTGCGCTGCGACCGCGAGGTGCCGACCGCGATCAAGCGGAAGATCTCGCTCATGTGCGACGTCGACGAGGCAGCGGTGGTCGCCTGCCCCGACGCCCGCTCGATCTACGACATCCCCAAGACCGTGCACGGCGAGGGCCTGGACGCCTACGTCGTCCGCAAGCTGGACCTGCCGTTCCGGGACGTGGACTGGACGACCTGGGACGACCTGCTCGACCGCGTCCACAACCCCGACCACGAGATCACCCTGGCCCTGGTCGGCAAGTACATCGACCTGCCCGACGCCTACCTCTCGGTCACCGAGGCGCTGCGCGCCGGCGGCTTCGCCAACCGCGCCCGCGTGAAGATCAAGTGGGTCACGTCCGACGACTGCAAGACCCCGGCCGGCGCCAAGGCGCAGCTCGCCGACGTCGACGGCATCTGCATCCCCGGCGGCTTCGGCGACCGCGGCGTGCTCGGCAAGGTCGGCGCGATCAGGTACGCCCGCGAGAACAAGATCCCGCTGCTCGGCCTCTGCCTGGGCCTGCAGTGCATCGTGATCGAGGCCGCGCGCAACCTCGCCGACATCGGCGACGCCAACTCCACCGAGTTCGACCCGGGCACCGCCCACCCGGTCATCTCCACCATGGCCGAGCAGCTCGACATCGTCGCCGGCGAGGGCGACATGGGCGGCACGATGCGGCTGGGCATGTACCCGGCCAAGCTGGCCGAGGGCTCGATCGTGCGCGAGGTGTACGACGGCAAGGAGTACGTCGAGGAGCGCCACCGCCACCGCTACGAGGTCAACAACGCCTACCGGGCGGAGCTGGAGAAGAAGGCGGGCATCGTGTTCTCCGGCACGTCGCCCGACGGCAAGCTCGTGGAGTACGTGGAGTACCCGCGCGACGTGCACCCTTACCTGGTCGCCACCCAGGCGCACCCCGAGCTGCGCTCGCGTCCGACCAGGCCGCACCCGCTCTTCGCGGGCCTGGTGAAGGCCGCGGTCGCGCGGAAGAGTGCCGAGTAACACAACAGTTGTACGGTGGCCGGGGCGCGCGCATTCAAAAGGTGGGCGCCCTGGTTTCGTTCCGTACGTCTCTGTACGTCGTGGAAGGACAGGCATGACGATCAAGGACACCCCCGAGGAGTGGGAGATCCGGGCGACGGAGACCCCCTTCGTGGGCAACAAGACCTCCGTCCGCACCGACGACGTGGTCATGCCCGACGGCTCGGTCGTCCACCGCGACTACCAGGTCCACCCGGGCTCGGTCGGCGTTCTCGCTCTCGACGACGAGGGGCGCGTGCTGGTCATCCGCCAGTACCGGCACCCCGTGCGGCAGAAGCTGTGGGAGATCCCGGCCGGCCTGCTGGACGTGCCCGGCGAGAACCCGCTGCACGCCGCCCAGCGCGAGCTGTACGAGGAGGCGCACGTCAAGGCCGAGGACTGGCGGGTGCTGACCGACGTCTACACCACCCCCGGCGGCTGCGACGAGGCCGTGCGGATCTTCCTCGCCCGCGACCTGTCCGAGGCGGACGGCGAGCGCTTCGAGAGCGAGCACGAGGAGATCGACCTGGAGTACGCGCGCGTACCCGTCGACGAGCTCGTCCGGGGCGTCCTCGCGGGGGAGCTGCACAACAACTGCCTCGTCGTCGGCGTGCTCGCGCTGGTCGCCGCGCAGAACGGCGAGGGGCTGGACGCGCTGCGCCCGGCGGAGGCGCCGTGGCCGGCGCGCCCGTTCGAGTCCTGAAGACAGTCCGGGTGCGGTCCCGAAGGCACCGCACCCTTCCGGTGTGACCATCTGCTGATCCGATCGGGGGACCCGCCCGCCGCGCTCCACCGGGAACGTTGCAGAGCGTGAACTAGGCTCTGTTAGCGCCCGGACCGGAGTCCCGGCGGGCTTGCGCGTGCGGTGGGACGGGAGTGTGGCCCGTGACGGATCAGGCGGTGGACACAGCAGTCGGCGTACGGCTGTCGGAGGGTCAGTTCCTGGGCCGTACAAGGGAGTTGAAGGAACTGCGCGCCGACATCGAGCGCGCGGGCCTGGACACCCTGTCCGGCCGGAAGGCGCCCCGCGCGCGGGTGCTGCTCATCGCCGGCCGGCCCGGCTCCGGCCGCACGGCGCTCGCCGAGGAACTCGTACGGCAGGTCGCGGACCGTTACGACGACGGGGTGCTGCGCGCCCGGCTGAGCGAGCCCGACGGCACCCCCGTCCCCGTCGAGCGCGCCGCCCGCGACCTGCTCGCCCTCCTCGACCGCCCCGCCCCGCCCGGCGCCGCCGAGGACGACCTGACCGAGGCCCTGCGCACCGCCCTCGCCGGCCGGCGTGTCCTGCTCCTGCTGGACGACGCGGCCGACGCCGAGCAGGTCGACGCCCTGCTCCCGGACAGCCCCGACTGCCTGGTCGTCGCCGTCTCCGACGGCCCCCTCACCGGCATCTGCGACGTCCGCCCCTGCACGCTGGGCGGCCTGGACACCAAGTCCGGACTGGAGCTGCTGACCCGGTACACCGGCTCGGTGCGCATCACCGTCGACCCACGGGCCGCCGAGGGCCTCGTCGAGGAGTGCCAGGGCCAGCCGGCGGCGCTGCTGCTGGCCGGCGGCTGGCTCGCCGCCCGCCCCAAGGCGGCCGTCGCCGACCTCGCCAAGCACCTGCGCACCGAGGGCGACGAGGGCACCCCGCTCAGCCGCGTCTTCCGGCTCGCCTACGGTTCGCTGCCCTCCACGGCGGCCCGGATACTGCGCCTGCTCGCCCTCGCCCCGGCCGGACTGGTCGACCCGCACACCGCCTCCGCGCTGGCCGGCTGCTCGGTGGAGGGCGCCCGCACCGCCCTGGACGACCTCGTCGCCCTCGGCCTGCTGCGGTCCCTCGACTCCCCGCTGCCGCAGTACGAGGTGCCCGGCTGTCTGCACCCCCTGCTGGCGGCGCTGACGGCGGCCCAGGACCGCCCCGGCGAGCTGCGGCTGGCCCGGGCCCGGATGCTGGAGCGGACGGTACGGCTGCTGCAGTCGTGCCGGGCGATCACCGAGACCGACAGCCCCGAGGCACGCGAGAAGCTCCAGGGCATGCCCCCCGCCCTGCGCTTCCCCAGCCCCCGGGCCGCCGAGGAGTGGCTGCGCGTCCGCAGGCCCGCCCTGCTGGCCTCGGCCCGCCTCGCGGTGGCCGACGGCGAGCTGGACACCCTCGCCCGGCGCCTGATGTCCCAGCTGGTCAGGGCCATGGTCGCGCACTTCGGCACGCAGGCCGCCGCCCCCGACCTCTACGGCGTCCACCGGCTCGTCCTGGACGTCGCCGAGCGCCGCGACCTGCCCCGGGAGAAGGCCGCGGCCCTGCTGAACCTCGGCGACCTGGACGCCCGGACCGGGCGGACGGCCGAGGCGCTGGTGCGCTACCGGGCGGCGCTGGACGCCGGACGGGAGGCGAACGACCCGTATGCGACCGGCCGCGCGATGGAATCCGTAGGCGGTGCCCACCAGGAGCTCGGCGACCACGACCGGGCCGCCGACTGGTTCGGGCGCGCCCTGGCCCAGCGCCTGGCCCGCGGCGAGCGTGCCGAGGCCGCCCGGCTGTACGGGCGCATCGCCACCGCGCACACCTACGCGGGCCGCTACGGCGAGGCGCTGCGCAACTGGAAGGCCGCCGTCGCCGGGCACCGCAAGAACGGCGATGTGGCCGCCCACGCACGGGCCTTGAGCGAGCTGGCCCGGGTGCAGGAGTACGCGGGGCGGCCCGAGGAGTCGCTGCGCACCTGCCACGAGGCGGTGGAGTGGGCGCGCCGCGCCGAGGACGTGCGGCTGCAGGCCGCGCTGCAGCTGCGGCTGGCCGACACGCTGGAGCACCTGGGCGACCCGGTGGCGGCCCGGCTGCACCGGGGCGCGGCCGAGCGGCTGCTGGGGGAGGAGTCCCCGGAACAGGCCGACGACCCGAAACACGACGCTGACGCCTGCGAAATCCGTAGTACATCCGCTGAAGATTGATGCAATGAAAGGCTAGACAGCGGGAACGCCTTCATTAAACTGGCTCTGCCGCACCTTCTCCTGCGGTGTCTCCCGGTGTGCTCACGCATGCCCGGGTATGTGTTCTCTTGCCCCACATCCACTGAGCCAAGGACCGTGATCGACGTGAAGGTCGGCATCCCCCGCGAGGTCAAGAACAACGAGTTCCGGGTGGCCATCACCCCGTCCGGCGTGCACGAGCTGGTGCGCCACGGCCACCAGGTCGTCATCGAGCAGGGCGCCGGTGCCGGCTCGTCGATCCCGGACGAGGAGTACGTCGCCGCGGGCGCGCGCATCCTCCCCACCGCCGACGAGGTGTGGGCCACCGCCGACCTGCTGCTGAAGGTCAAGGAGCCCATCGCCGAGGAGTACCACCGCCTCCGCAAGGACCAGACGCTCTTCACCTACCTGCACCTGGCCGCCTCAAAGGAGTGCACCGACGCGCTCATCGAGTCCGGCACCACCGCGATCGCCTACGAGACCGTCGAGCTGCCCAACCGCTCGCTGCCGCTGCTCGCGCCGATGTCCGAGGTCGCGGGCCGGCTCGCCCCTCAGGTCGGCGCCTATCACCTGATGCGCTCGGTCGGCGGCCGCGGCGTGCTGCCCGGCGGCGTCCCCGGCACCCAGCCCGCGCGCGCCGTCGTCATCGGCGGCGGTGTCTCCGGCTGGAACGCCACGCAGATCGCCGTCGGCATGGGCTTCCACGTCACGCTGCTCGACCGCGACATCAACAAGCTGCGCGAGGCGGACAAGGTCTTCGGCACCAAGGTCCGCGCGATCATGTCCAACTCCTTCGAGCTGGAGAAGGCCGTCCTGGACGCCGACCTCGTCATCGGCGCGGTCCTCATCCCGGGCGCCAAGGCCCCGAAGCTGGTCACCAACGAGCTCGTCGCCCGGATGAAGCCGGGAAGTGTCCTTGTCGACATCGCGATCGACCAGGGCGGCTGCTTCGAGGACTCCCGGCCGACCACCCACGCCGAGCCGACCTTCCCGGTCCACGACTCGGTCTTCTACTGCGTCGCCAACATGCCCGGCGCGGTGCCCAACACCTCCACCTACGCGCTCACCAACGCCACGCTGCCCTACATCGTCGAACTCGCCAACCGCGGCTGGGTGGAGGCGCTGCGCCGCGACCCCGCGCTCGCCAAGGGCCTCAACACCCATGACGGCAAGGTGGTTTACAAGGAGGTCGCCGAGGCACACGGACTGGAGCACGTGGAACTCGCCACGCTGCTCGGCTGACCGGGGTGACCAGGCCGGAGAGCTAAGTCACCTTTTCGTAAAGGCGATACGTCAACAAGGCGCGTCAACCGCGCACACCCGGCCGGACCTTGCCCCACAAGGTCCGGCCGGATGTGTGTATGGTCACTTTGCGGCTCTCGGTCAACTCGCCTCGAACGTAACCCTTCGGCCGGTTCGTACACCGGTGAAACCTGCCGTGCGACGGCCGTACGCCCTTGACAGAGGGATGTTTCATTGCCGACACATCCTGCCGGGTCCGGCGGATTGTGTTGCTGCGGACGCCCGACACGCCATAGAGTCGCCAACCGTCGGCATGGTGCCACGCTGACCTTGTCTAGAAGTTTCCTGGTCACCAAGGAGGTAAGACGACTTGTGAATGAGTCGACATTTTCTCCCGGGGGTGGTCAACCAGGAATGCCTGCACGGGGCCAGGGCTCCGCGGGCTTCGAGGCTGTCGGCTCCGTCGCTGTCCGAACCTTCGCAGCCCACCAGAGCCAGCGCAGCCCCCACACGGCTCTGTCAGCACACCAGAGCATGGATGGCCATCACGTGAACGCCATGGCCGGCGACGGAAGTGGCGCGCCCCACAACCACTTCGCCGACTACGACGAACTGCCCGACGGGCACTTCTACGATCCCGACGCCGAGTACGAGCCCGATCCGGAGTACGCGGCCACGCTCGCGCCCGACGCGGCCCGCCAGCGCCGCGAGCGCATCGGCCCGACCGGTCGCCCGCTGCCGTACTTCCCGATCCCGGGCCCGCTGACCTCGCACGGCCCCGCGACGATCATCGCGATGTGCAACCAGAAGGGCGGCGTCGGCAAGACCACGTCGACCATCAACCTGGGTGCCGCGCTCGCGGAGTACGGCCGGCGCGTGCTGCTCGTGGACTTCGACCCGCAGGGCGCGCTGTCGGTGGGTCTCGGCGTCAACCCGATGGAGCTCGACCTCACCGTCTACAACCTGCTCATGGAGCGGGGCATGGCGGCCGACGAGGTGCTCCTGAAGACCGCGGTCCCCAACATGGACCTGCTGCCCAGCAACATCGACCTGTCGGCGGCGGAGGTCCAGCTGGTCTCCGAGGTCGCGCGCGAGTCGACGCTGCAGCGGGCGCTGAAGCCGCTGATGGCCGACTACGACTACATCGTCATCGACTGCCAGCCCTCGCTCGGCCTGCTCACCGTCAACGCGCTCACGGCCGCGCACAAGGTGATCGTCCCCCTGGAGTGCGAGTTCTTCGCCCTGCGCGGTGTGGCGCTGCTGACCGAGACCATCGAGAAGGTCCAGGAGCGGCTCAACCCGGAGCTGGAGCTCGACGGGATCCTCGCCACGATGTACGACTCGCGCACGGTGCACAGCCGCGAGGTGCTGGCCCGTGTGGTCGAGGCGTTCGACGACCACGTCTACCACACGGTCATCGGCCGCACGGTCCGCTTCCCGGAGACCACGGTCGCCGGTGAGCCGATCACCACCTACGCCTCCAACTCCGTCGGCGCCGCCGCCTATCGCCAGCTCGCCAGGGAGGTGCTCGCCCGGTGTCACGCCGAGTGAGTCTGCCGGGGGCCGACGAACTCTTCCGTACGACAGGGGGAATGGCGCTCCAGCCGTCCACACCGCGGCGGGGGGCCAACGGCGAGGCCCGGGTGCCCGCTCCCGCCGGGGAGAGCGACGGGGTCGCGGCCGCGTCGCCCGAGGACGCGCCGCAGTCCGTGCCCGCACAGGGCGGGGACGGCGACGGCGCCGAGCACGTGGCGGCGGAGCCGGAGCCGGCCGACGCGCAGTCCCGGGCACGGGGCGCCGAGCGGGCCGGGCGAGGTCAGACGGCGCAGGAAGGTTCTGCCCCGGCCGCCGCGAACGCCCAGCCCCGCAAGCGCGGGCGGGCGGCCAACCGGCGCCCCAGCGGGCGGGAACGGCACGACGAGAAGATCACCGTGTACGTCTCCGCCGAGGAGCTGATGGACCTGGAGCACGCGCGGCTGGTGCTGCGCGGCGAGCACGGGCTGGCCGTGGACCGCGGCCGGATCGTCCGCGAGGCGGTCGCCGTCGTCCTGGCCGACCTGGAGTCCCGCGGGGACGCGAGCATCCTCGTACGCCGACTGCGCGGGCGGTAGGCGGTAGCCTGCGGGGGCCATGACCTCGAACGACACTCCCGCTCCCGGCGTCCCCGCCGGCCGCCGGCGCGCGCTGGGCAGGGGACCGGGCGCGGCTCCCGCGGAGGCCGGGCCGACGGTTCCGGCCCCGGTGCCGGAACCGGTGGTTCCGGTGGAGGAGCCGCCCGTCGAGGAGGTCCCGGCGGCCGAGGAGCCCGTGGCCGCCGTACCGGACGCCGGCGAACCCCGGGGCGCGCCGGAAGCCGACGACGACGGGGTCTTCAAGGTCCGGCTCGCCAACTTCGAGGGCCCCTTCGACCTCCTCCTCCAGCTGATCTCCAAGCACAAGCTGGACGTCACCGAGGTCGCGCTGTCGAAGGTGACCGACGAGTTCATGGCGTACATCCGGGCCCTCGGGCCGGACTGGGACCTGGACGAGACGACCGAGTTCCTGGTCGTGGCCGCCACCCTGCTCGACCTGAAGGCGGCCCGGCTGCTGCCCTCCGCCGAGGTGGAGGACGAGGCCGACCTGGCGCTGCTGGAGGCGCGGGACCTGCTGTTCGCGCGGCTGCTGCAGTACCGCGCGTACAAACAGATCGCCGACATCTTCAGCCGCCGGCTCGACGACGAGGCCCGCCGCTACCCCCGCACCGTCGGCCTGGAGCCGCACCACGCCGAGCTGCTGCCCGAGGTCGTCATCAGCATCGGCGCGGAAGGCTTCGCCAAGCTCGCCGTCAAGGCGATGCAGCCCAAGCCCAAGCCGCAGGTGTACGTCGACCACATCCACGCCCCGCTGGTCAGCGTGCAGGAGCAGGCCGGCATCGTCGTCGCCCGGCTGAGGGAGCTCGGCGAGGCCAGCTTCCGCGCGCTCGTCGAGGACACCGACGACACGCTCACCGTGGTGGCCCGCTTCCTCGCCCTGCTGGAGCTGTACCGCGAGAAGGCCGTCGCCCTGGACCAGGAGACGGCGCTGGGAGAGCTGATCGTGCGCTGGACCGGTGGTGAGGGCGACGAGCAGCCGCTGGTGACCGACGAGTTCGACCGACCGCCCGAGCAGCCCGAGGACGGGCGGCCCGAGAAGGAGGGCAAGGAGTGAGCGAGGACACCACGGGCCTTCCGGCGGGACTGCGCGCCGTCGCCGACCTCGACCTCAAGCCCGCCCTGGAGGCGGTCCTGATGGTCGTGGACGAGCCCGCGACCGAGGAGCACCTCGCGAAGATCCTGGAGAGGCCCAGGCGGCAGATCGCCAAGGCCCTGCGGGAGCTGGCCGACGACTACACCGTGCAGGGCCGCGGCTTCGAGCTGCGCTTCGTCGCGGGCGGCTGGCGCTTCTACAGCCGCGCCGAGTACGCCCCGGCCGTCGAGCGCCTGGTCCTGGACGGCCAGACGGCCCGTCTGACCCAGGCCGCCCTGGAGACCCTCGCGGTGGTCGCCTACCGCCAGCCGGTGAGCCGCAGCCGCGTCTCGGCCGTACGCGGGGTCAACTGCGACGGGGTCATGCGCACCCTGCTGCAGCGGGGCCTGGTCGAGGAGGCGGGCACGGAACCCGAAACAGGTGCGATCCTGTACAGGACGACGAACTACTTCCTGGAGCGGATGGGCCTGCGCGGTCTGGACGAGCTCCCGGAGCTCGCGCCCTTCCTCCCGGAGGCGGAGGCGATCGAGGCCGAGACCCAGGAGGGGGTGCCGTCGTTCGACCCGGACGCGCCGGACGCGGACGACGACCACACGACGAACACGACGACGACGGAATTCTGATGCGAAGCAGCGGCAAGAGCGGCGGGCGCGGTAACTACCGCGGGGCCGGCAACAACAGGGACCAGAAGCAGGGCCAGGGCCAGAGCCAGGGCCGTCCGCGCAGGCCCCGCCCCGAGGAGCGCCGCTACGACGTGGGCCCCGGCGCCACCCAGGACGGCCCCAAGTCCGGGCGCGGCGGCGCGGCCCGCGGCGGTGCCAAGGGCGCCCCCAAGAAGGCCCAGCCCCAGCGCGGCCGTACCGCCCCCGCCCGCTCCCGGGAGTACGAGGCGCGCGCCGAGGAGCGCAACCGCGAGCGGTACGCCGGCAAGAAGGACCTCAAGCTGCCCAAGACGTTCCCCGGCGCCGAGCAGGAGGGCGAGCGGCTGCAGAAGGTGCTCGCGCGCGCGGGCTACGGCTCCCGGCGCGCCTGCGAGGAGCTGATCGACCAGGCCAGGGTCGAGGTGAACGGCGAGATCGTCACCGAGCAGGGCAAGCGGGTCGACCCCGAGAAGGACGAGGTCAAGGTCGACGGGCTGACGGTCGCCACGCAGTCGTACCAGTTCTTCTCGCTGAACAAGCCCGCCGGTGTCGTCTCGACGATGGAGGACCCCGAGGGGCGCCAGTGCCTCGGGGACTACGTCACCAACCGCGAGACCCGGCTCTTCCACGTGGGGCGGCTGGACACCGAGACCGAGGGCGTCATCCTGCTCACCAACCACGGTGAGCTGGCCCACCGCCTGACCCACCCCAAGTACGGCGTGAAGAAGACCTACCTCGCCGCCATCGTCGGCCCGATCCCGCGCGATCTGGGCAAGAAGCTCAAGGACGGCATCCAGCTGGAGGACGGGTACGCGCGCGCGGACCACTTCCGGGTGGTCGAGCAGACCGGCAAGAACTACCTCGTCGAGGTGACCCTGCACGAGGGCCGCAAGCACATCGTGCGCCGCATGCTCGCCGAGGCGGGCTTCCCGGTGGAGAAGCTGGTGCGCACCGCCTTCGGCCCGATCACCCTGGGCGACCAGAAGTCGGGCTGGCTGCGCCGCCTGTCGAACACCGAGGTCGGCATGCTGATGAAGGAAGTCGACCTCTAGGCGCACCTCCGCGATGCGTTTCCGCTCTCTCGCCGGTCTGTACTGCGTGACCGGCGAGAGGAGTGGCCATGACGGTGAGCGCGGACCGCGAGGAGTTCGTACGGCTGACCGACCCCTACCGGCGCGAGCTGCTCGCGCACTGCTACCGGATGCTGGGCTCGGTCGACGAGGCCGAGGACCTGGTGCAGGAGACGTATCTGCGGGCCTGGCGGTCCTACGACGGCTACGAGGGCCGGGCGAGTCTGCGGACCTGGCTGCACCGGATCGCCACCAACACGTGTCTGACGGCGCTGGAGGGCCGCGCGCGCCGTCCGCTGCCCTCGGGGCTCGGCGGGCCGTCGGAGGCGCCTGAGGAGCCGCTGAGGGGCCCTGCGACGGACGTCCCCTGGCTCCAGCCGCTGCCGGACGCGCTCGTCGACCCGGCCACCGTCGTCGCCGCCCGCGGCAGCCTGCGGCTCGCCCTGGTCGCCGCGCTGCAGAACCTGCCCGCCCGGCAGCGGGCGGTGCTCATCCTGCGCGAGGTGCTGGCCTGGCGGGCGGCCGAGGTCGCCGCGCTGCTCGGCACGTCCACGGCGGCGGTCAAGAGCAGCCTCCAACGCGCGCGTGCCCGTCTCGACGAGATCGCCCCCGACGAGGACCTCGTCAGCGAACCGGAGACCCCGGCCGACCGCGAGGTGCTCGACCGGTACATGGCCGCCTTCGAGAACGCCGACATGGACGCGCTGGTCGACCTCCTCCAGGACGGCGTCGAACTGGAGATGCCGCCCAACCTGGAGTGGTACCGCGGCAGGAAGGACGTCCTGGCGTTCCTGCGGGCCCGCGGGCACGGACGGGGCGCCCACCGGATGCTGCCCACGCGCGCGAACGGGCAGCCGGCCGTCGTCATGTACGTGCGCGGGGTGGACGGCGTGCTGCGCGCGCACTCGGTGCAGGTGCTCACGGTGGCGGGGGGCGCACTCGCGCGTATCACGGCCTTCATCGACCCGCGGCAGATCACCCGCTTCGGGTTCCCGCAGGTGATGTCGTGAACTCCGGGGAGCTGCTGGAGCGTTCGCTCGCCTACGCGCTGGGGAGCGTGGCCGGGGTGGCGGGCGGG
>NZ_JBTWMV010000067.1:0-33957 GCF_054850255.1 Streptomyces sp. 7R007
GGCGCAGCGCCTCGGTCGCGTCGCCGGCGCCCTCCACGCTGCTGATCCGTGGGTCGGCGCCCAGCAGGTAGAGCAGTTCCTCCAGCGAGGGGCGTTCGTCGTCGACGGCGAGGGCGCGCAGCATGAGTCCGGAGTCTAGGAGGAATCCGTACGGCAGGACACGTGCCGGTCGTGCACGTTCACGCTGGATACAGTGCCGACATGAACAGCAGGCCCGCGCCGTTCGACGAGCTCGACCGGAAGATCATCACCGCGTTGATGGCGAACGCCCGGACGTCCTTCGCCGAGATCGGCGCCGCGATCGGGCTCTCCTCCACCGCCGTGAAGCGGCGCGTGGACCGGCTGCGGGAGACGGGGGTGATCACCGGGTTCACGGCCACGGTGCAGCCGTCGGCGCTGGGCTGGCGCACGGAGGCGTACGTCGAGGTGTACTGCGAGGGCGCGGCCCCGCCGCGGCGGCTGGCGGAGGTGGTCCGCAACCATCCGGAGATCACCGCGGCGATGACCGTGACGGGCGGCGCGGACGCGCTGCTGCACGTGCGGGCGCGGGACGTGGAGCACTTCGAGGAGGTGCTGGAGCGCATCCGCGTGGAGCCGTTCATCCGGAAGACGATCAGCGTGATGGTGCTGTCCCATCTGCTCCCGGAATCCCCCGAAGCCGGCGCGAGCCAGCCGGCGCCCGAATAAACCTCCGAACGCGCAGCGAGCCTGCGTCCACCGAAGAAATTGCGCAGCATTCCTGCGCGGACACGCAATATTCGTTCCTTGTCGGTCTTCTCCGTCAGTTTCTACCTTGGTGTCAACCCTCACTCGACACCCAGGAAGCGGAGGAACCCCTCTGTGTCCGACTCCCGTGTGCCGCGCCGGCGGCGCTTCCTCGTCTGCGAACCCAGACACTTCGCCGTGCAGTACGCGATCAATCCCTGGATGCGGCCCGACGTCCGCGTGGACGTCGATCTCGCGCAGGAGCAGTGGCGGGCGCTGATCAGCGCCTACCGGACCCACGGCCACACCGTCGACGCCGTGGAGCCGGCCCCCGGCCTGCCGGACATGGTCTTCGCCGCGAACTCCGCGGTCGTCGTCGACGGCCGCGTCTTCGGCTCCCTCTTCCACGCGCCCGAGCGGCGCCCGGAGTCCACGCACTACGACACCTGGTTCAAGTCGGCCGGCTTCGACGTCCACCGCCCCGAATCCGTCTGCGAGGGCGAGGGCGACCTGGTGTGGACGGGCCGGTACGTGCTGGCCGGCACCGGGTTCCGCACGACCCGGGAGGCTCACCGCGAGGTGCAGGAGTTCTTCGGTCACCCGGTGATCAGCCTGACGCTGGTGGACCCGCGCTTCTACCACCTCGACACGGCGCTGTTCGTGCTCGACGACTCCGTCGAGGGCAACAACATCGCGTACTACCCGGAGGCGTTCTCGGCGGGCAGCCGCGAGGTGCTCAGGCGGCTGTACCCGGACGCCGTGCTGGCCACCCGCGAGGACGCGCTGGCGTTCGGCCTCAACTCCGTCTCCGACGGCCGGCACGTCTTCATCGCGCCCCAGGCCGAGGCGCTCGCCGCCCGCGTCGCCGACCGCGGCTATGTCCCCGTCCCCGTCGACCTGTCGGAGTTCCGCAAGGCCGGCGGGGGCATCAAGTGCTGCACTCAGGAGATCCGTTCATGACCGCTCCCGCCACCACCCGCACGTCCGCCGACCTCATCCGCGCCGAGGAGCCGGTCCTGGCGCACAACTACCATCCGCTGCCGGTGGTCGTCGCCCGGGCCGAGGGCACCTGGGTGGAGGACGTGGAGGGCCGCCGCTACCTGGACATGCTGGCCGGCTACTCGGCCCTGAACTTCGGCCACCGCCATCCGGCGCTCGTCGAGGCGGCCCACCGCCAGCTCGACCGCCTGACCCTCACCTCCCGCGCCTTCCACAACGACCGGCTGGCCGAGTTCGCCGAGCGGCTGGCCCGGCTGACGGGCATGGACATGGTGCTGCCGATGAACACGGGCGCCGAGGCGGTGGAGTCCGGCATCAAGGTGGCGCGCAAGTGGGCGTACGAGGTGAAGGGCGTCCCGGACGGTCAGGCCACGATCGTGGTCGCCGCGGACAACTTCCACGGCCGTACGACGACGATCGTCAGCTTCTCCACGGACGAGACGGCGCGGGCCGGGTTCGGCCCGTTCACGCCGGGCTTCCGGGTCGTGCCGTACAACGACCTGGCGGCGCTGGAGGCGGCCGTCGACGAGACGACGGCGGCCGTGCTGCTGGAGCCCATCCAGGGCGAGGCGGGCGTGATCATTCCCGACGGCGGCTACCTGGCCGGCGTGCGTGAGCTGACCCGCCGCGCGGGGTGCCTGTTCATCGCCGACGAGATCCAGTCGGGCCTGGGCCGCACGGGGCGCACGCTGGCCGTGGAGCACGAGGCGGTCGTCCCGGACGTGCTGCTGCTGGGCAAGGCGCTGGGCGGCGGCATCGTGCCGGTGTCGGCGGTGGTCGGCCGCCGGGACGTGCTGGGCGTGCTCCGGCCCGGCGAGCACGGTTCGACGTTCGGCGGCAACCCGCTGGCCGCCGCGGTCGGCACGGCGGTGATCGACCTGCTGGAGACGGGCGAGTTCCAGCGCCGGGCGGCCGAGCTGGGCGTCGTCCTGCGGGACGGTCTGACGGCCCTGGTCGGCCGGGGCGTCACCGGCTTCCGCGCGCGGGGCCTGTGGGCGGGCGTCGACATCGACCCCGCGCTCGGCACGGGCCGGGAGATCGGCGAGCGGCTGCTGCGCGAGGGCGTGCTGGCCAAGGACACCCACGGCTCGACGATCCGCCTGGCCCCGCCGCTGACGATCACCGAGGAGGAGCTGGCCTCGGCGCTGGGGGCCCTGGAAAGGGTGCTGACGCAGCGGGGGTGACGGCACGGATCCGCAGGGCCGAGCCGGGGAGGGAATCCCCACCCCGGCCCCAGCCCCGCGTACGCGGCCGCGCGCGGGTGAACGGAGGCCCAACAGCCGAACGAAAGCACACTCCCCGCCCGACACCCCAGCCCCGCCCCGCGTACGCGGCCGCGCGCAGATGAACCGGGGCCCAACAGCCGAACGAAAGCACGCTCCCCGCCCGACACCCCGCCCCCTGCTCCGCATGCGCGGCCGCGCGCAGGTGAACCGCGGCCCGGCAGGCGAACGAAAGCACGCTCCCCCTCCGAAGGGTGAAGATAGGGACAAGTGGTGGTAGACCACTCTCAACGACAGAGAGGTCGGCCGTGAGCACTCACGAGGAGCAGGGCGCCCGTCGGCGGTTCGACGTGGCCGATGCCGTGCCCCTCCTGCTCGACGGACAGGGCGTGGTGACCAGCTGGACCAGGGACGCCGGGCACCTGTTCGGATACACGCCCGGCGAGGTCGTGGGCACGAACGTCACCGGCCTGCTGACCGCCGAGGACGCCGCGCGGGTGCCGGAGCTGGTCGAGCGGTGCCGTCGGGACGGCGGCTGGGCGGGGCTGCTGACCGTCCGGCGCAAGGACGGGCGACCGGTGCGGGTGATGGCGCGCATCGTCCCGGCCGTGGAGACGCCGGACACCGCCCGCTGGCTGGTCCTGCTGTCCGACATGGCCGACGCCCGGGGCTGGGACATGAGCCGCGCGATGCTGGAGCAGATGGTCGCGGACTCCCCCGTCGGCATAGCGATCGTGGACGTGAACCTGCGCTGCGTGTGGTCCAACGCGGCCCTGGAGCAGTTCGGCGGCGGCTCGGCCGACCGCCGGCTCGGACGGCGCCTCGCGGAGATCCAGCCGGGCCTGGACGCGGACGGCATCGAGGCGCAGATGCGCCACGTCCTGGAGACCGGCGAGCCGGTGATCGGCTACGAGCACGTCGGCCAGGTGCAGTCGGCGCCGCACCGGGAGACCGCGCACATGATGTCCTTCACCCGGCTGGAGGACGACCTGGGCCATCCCATGGGCGTCTACTACACGGTCGTCGACATCACCGACCGGCACCGCGCCCGCCGCCGCCTCGCCCTGCTGGACCGGGCCGGCGAGCAGATCGGGCGGACCCTGGACATCGTGCGGACCGCGCAGGAGCTGGCCGACGTGGCGGTGGCGGGCTTCGCCGACTTCGTCTGCGTCGACCTGCTGGACTCGGTGCTGCGGGCCGCCGAGCCGGCGCCCGGGCCGCCGAGCGACACGGATCCGGTGCCGCTGCGCCGGGCCGGCCACCAGTCGGTGAACCCCGGCGTGCCGGAGGCCGTCGTGGAGATCGGCGAGGTGGCCACGTACCTGCCCGGCTCGCCCCCGATCCGCTCCCTGACCAGCGGCCGGTCCTGGCTCGAACGGCGTCTCGACCCGCTCGCCAAGGAGTGGGCGACCGACATACCGGGTGACCGCACGGCCACCTTCATGGAGCTCGGGCTGCACACGGTGATCATCGTGCCGATCCGGGCCCGGGACGTCACCCTGGGCGTCACCACCTTCTTCCGGCGCCGCCACCAGGAGCCCTTCGACGAGGACGACCTGAGCCTCGCCGAGGACCTGGTCTCGCGGGCGGCGGTCTGCCTGGACAACGCCCGCCGCTACACCCGTGAGCGGGACGCGGCCTTGGTGCTCCAGCGCAGCCTGCTCCCGCGCCGGCTGCCCGAGCAGGACGCGGTGGAGGTGGCCGCCTGCTACCGCCCCGCCGACGAGCTGACCGGCCTCGGCGGCGACTGGTACGACCTGGTCCAGCTCTCCGGCGCGCGGGTCGCCCTGGTCGTGGGCGAGGTGCCCGGTCACGGCATCGACGCGGCGGCCTCGATGGGCGCCCTGCGCACCGCCGTGCGCACCCTGGCGGCGCTGGACCTGCCGCCGGAGGAGGTGCTCGCGCACCTCGACGACCTGGTGGCGCAGGGCCCGGCGGACACCGAGGGCGTGCGGGTCGTGGGGGCGGGCTGCCTCTACGTCGTCTACGACCCCGTCGACGGGTCGTGCGCGATGGCCGCGGCGGGCCATCCCGCGCCCGCCGTGATCCTGCCCGACGGCAGCGTCAGCTTCGTCGACCTGCCGCAGGGGCCGCCGCTGGGCGCCGGCGGGCTGCCGTTCGAGTCCGTCGAGCTGGTCCTGGCCGAGGGCAGCACGCTCGCCCTGCACACCGACGGCCTGCTCGCCCACGGGGAGGCCTGGGTCGTCGACGCCGACCGGGAGCGGTTGCGCGAGGCCCTGGAGCGGACCGCGTCCTCGCTCGACGGGCGCTGCCGGGCGGTGGTGGAGGCGCTGGTGCCGGACCGCCCGCACGACGACGTGGCCCTGCTGATGGCCCGCACCCGGCTGCTGGGCGCCGACCAGGTCGCCGACTGGGACCTGCCCGCCGATCCGGCCGTGGTCTCCGAGGCCCGCAAGGAGGCCACCCGGCAGCTGACCGAGTGGGGTCTCGAGGAGCTGGCGTTCACCACGGAGCTCGTGGTCAGCGAACTGGTCACCAACGCCATCCGGTACGCCACCGGCCCCATCCGGCTGCGGCTGATCAGGGAACGCGCCCTGGTCTGCGAGGTCTCCGACGGCGGTGCCACCGCACCCCACCTGCGCCACCCGCGCACCACGGACGAGGGCGGGCGCGGGCTGCTGCTGGTCTCCCAGTTCTCCCAGCGCTGGGGAACGCGTTTCGTGCCCGAGGGCAAGGTCATCTGGGCCGAGCAGTCGCTCACCGACCTTCCGGAGTGATACACAGCTCGCATATCGTGCAAACTGGGGCGTTCCCGGTGGTGAGGCGGCGGCCATGAAGGATACGGCGATCGACTACGCGGCGGTGTTCCAGTGCCTGCCCGGCATGGTGGCCCTGCTGACGCCCGAGCTGGTCTTCGCGGAGGCCAACGCGGAGTTCTGCACCATGTCGGGCCGCAAACGCCAGGACCTGGTGGGCCGCTATCTCTTCGACGTCTTCCCCGACAACCCCAACAACCCCGGCGCCTCCGGCATGCGCAACCTCGCGGCGTCGCTGCGTCGCGTGCTGGCCACCGGCGAGCGCGACGCCATGGCCCTGCAGCGCTACGACGTCGAGAACCCGGACCGGCCCGGGGAGTGGGAGGAGCGTTACTGGAGCCCCGTGAACGCGCCGGTCATCGGCCGGGAAGGGAAGGTCGTCCTCGTGGTGCACCGCGTCGAGGAGGTCACCGAGCTGATCAGGGCCCGCACGGCCCGCGGCAGCCGGGGCGCCGGCCGCGCCGGCAGCCGCGCGCGGGTGCTGGAGGCCGAGCTGTACACCCGCGCCCGCGAGCTGCAGGACGTCAACGAACGGCTGCGGCAGGCCCACGCCCGCGAACGCGAGGTGGCGCTGGCCCTGCAGGAGGCCATGCTGCCGGCCCGGCGCCAGGTGGGCGACCACCGGGCCGCCGTGCGCTACCGGCCGGCAGTCGGCGCGCTCAACGTGTGCGGGGACTGGTACGACCTCGTGGACCTGGTCGGCGGCAACCGCATCGGCGTCTCCGTGGGCGACGTCGTCGGGCACGGGCTGGAGGCCGCCGGGGTCATGGGGCAGCTGCGCAGCGCGCTGAGCGCCGCCTCCCGGGTGGCGGAGGGCCCCGCGCAGGCGCTGAACGTCCTGGGCAGGTACGCGCACGTGGTCGACGGCGCCGAGTCGGCCACGGCGGTCACGACGTTCATCGACTTCGACGCGCGCACGATCACCTACAGCAGCGCCGGCCATCCCCCGCCGGTCCTGGTCCACCGCGACGGCCGGGTGGAGTTCCTCGACCAGGCCACCGACCCGCCCCTCGACGCCCGCCCCGACCCGGTGCCCAGACCCGAGGCGTGCACCTCCTACGCCGAGGGCGCCACCCTGGTGCTGTACACGGACGGCCTGGTGGAGCGCCGCAGCGAGGACATCGGCACGGGCCTGGCCCGGCTCGCCGACTCCCTCGCCCGCCACCGCGCGGACGACCCCGAACGCCTGGCGGACGCGGTCCTGCTGGAGCTGCTGCCCCCGGGAGGCGCCACGGACGACACGGCACTCATCGTCGTACGGCTTTGAACTGACGGCGCGTCAAAGGGGCCCGAGCGGCCCTGTTCCGGCGGCCTGCCCCGGCACATACACTGGCACCCCCACGACACGCCGGTTGACCTGCTGGAACACGGCGGTCCCCCCAATCCGCCGGAGTGAGGAGCGAGCTCTTGTTCTACTACGTGCTCAAATACGTGTTGTTGGGACCGCTGCTGAGACTCGTCTTCCGGCCCCGGATAGAGGGCCTGGAGAACGTCCCCGACACCGGCGCGGCCATCGTCGCGGGCAATCACCTGTCGTTCTCGGACCACTTCCTGATGCCGGCGATGCTCAAGCGCCGCATCACCTTCCTCGCGAAGAAGGAGTACTTCACGGGTCCCGGGATCAAGGGCCGGCTCACCGCCGCGTTCTTCCGCAGCGCCGGGCAGATCCCGGTCGACCGCACCGGCAAGGAGGCGGGCCAGGCCGCCATCCGCGAGGGGCTCGGGGTGCTGCGCAGGGGCGAGTTGCTCGGCATCTACCCGGAGGGCACGCGGTCGCACGACGGGCGCCTCTACAAGGGCAAGGTCGGCGTCGCCGTGATGGCGCTCAAGGCGCAGGTGCCGGTCATCCCGTGCGCGATGATCGGCACCTTCGAGGCCCAGCCGCCCGGCCAGGTCATCCCGAGCCTGCACCCCGTGGTGATTCGTTTCGGCAAGCCGCTCGACTTTTCCCGCTACGCCGGAATGGAGAACGAGAAGGCGATCCTGCGGGCCGTCACCGACGAGATCATGTACGCGATCCTGTCGCTGTCCGAGCAGGAGTACGTCGACGAGTACGCGGCCGTCGCCAAGGCCGAGCAGGCCGCGGCCGTCGGCGAGCGGGAGCGCAAGTTCCCCCGGATGCCGCTGACCTGAAGGGCATGAGGAAGGGGCGGCCGGTCGCTCCGGCCGCCCCTTCCCCGGTACGGGGTCGCCGGTTACGGCGTGGGCGTGGCGTGCGGGGTGCAGGTCACGTCCGCCGCGTCGAGCCTGCCGTTCAGCAGGTAGTCGTCGACGCGTGAGTTGATGCAGGGGTTGACCAGACCCGTCACACCGTGGGAGCCCGCGTCCTTCTCGGTGATCAGGCGGGAGCCCTTGAAGCGCTGGTGCAGTTCGACGGCGCCGGGGTACGGGGTGGCGGCGTCACGGGTGGACTGGACGATCAGCACCGGCGGCAGACCCTTGTGGGTGCCCACGTTCACGGGCGTCTGCTGCCGCACCGGCCAGGTGGCGCACGGCAGGTTCATCCAGGCGTTGGCCCAGGTCATGAACGGGTAGTCCCGGTTGAGCTCGGTGTTGTCCTTGTCCCACTTGCGCCAGCTGGTGGGCCACTTGGCGTCGGTGCACTCGACGGCCGTGTAGACGGCGTTGCCGTTCTCCGCGGAGATGTTGCCCGCCGTGTCGGACAGGTCGGGGGCGGCCGCGTCGACGAGCGCCTGGGTGTCACCGGCGACGTACTTGCTGAAGACCGTCGCGACCGGCACCCACGAGGAGTCGTAGTACGGGGCGCTCTGGAAGAAGGAGATCAGCTCGGCCGGGCCGACGACCCCGCCGATGGGGCTCTTCTTCGCGGTGGCACGCAACTGGAGCCACTTCGCCTGCACTTCGGCCCGGGTGGTGCCCAGGTGGAAGGCGGCGTCGTTCTTGGCGACCCAGTCCTCCCAGTCCTTCCAGCGGCCCTCGAAGGCGACGTCCTGGTCCAGGTTGGCCTGGTACCAGATCTTGTCGCGGGAGGGGTTGACGACGCTGTCGACGATCATGCGGCGCAGGTGGCCCGGGAAGAGCGTGCCGTAGACGGCGCCGATGTACGTGCCGTAGGAGACGCCCAGGTAGTTGAGCTTCTTCTCGCCGAGCGCGGCGCGGATGACGTCCAGGTCGCGGACGGTGTTGGGCGTGGTCATCTGCTGGAGCATCGCCGTGCCGCTGCGCTCGGCGCAGCCCTCGGCGTACTCGCGGGCGAGCTTGCGCTGGGCCAGCTTGTCGGCCTCGGTGTCGGGCACCGGGTCCATCTTGGGCGCCTTGACGAACTCCTGCGGGTCGATGCAGGAGATGGGCGCGGAGTGGCCTACGCCGCGCGGGTCGAAGCCCACGAAGTCGTAGGCCTTGGCCACGTTGGCCCAGACGGGGTTCTTGTTGGTGACGCGGGTGGGGAAGCGCATACCGGAGGCGCCGGGGCCGCCCGGGTTGTAGACGAGGGCGCCCTGGCGCTCCTCCTTGGTGCCGGTGTTGCCGATGCGGTCGACGGCCAGCTTGATCTGCTTGCC
The DNA here is from genome assembly GCF_054850255.1 of Streptomyces sp. 7R007. Lineage (NCBI taxonomy): Bacteria > Bacillati > Actinomycetota > Actinomycetes > Kitasatosporales > Streptomycetaceae > Streptomyces > Streptomyces sp. 7R007. The sequence continues at coordinate 9,226 of NZ_JBTWMV010000067.1, forward strand.
GTAGGGGTGCGCGTAGTCGAGCGGGACGCTGACCCAGCCGCACTGGATGGGCTTGGCGAAGCCCCAGTCGGCGGGGCAGTCCTGCCAGTCGATGCCGGCCTTGGCGGCCCGGGCGGCGGCGATCGCGGCGCCCTTGGCCTCCCGGTCCTGGCCGTGTCCGGCGCTGGCGCTGGCGGCGGGCGCCGACACGGCCCCGGCTATCAGCGTCGCCGTGACGAGCGCCCCGGCCGAACCGAGCGCGAGCGTCCGCCTGTTCGGTCTGATGTCCCTCAAGTGGGCCCCTCCCGTACATCGTTGCGAATGGTCAGGGGGGATCCTCGCGGCTGTGAGCTGCCTGAGAACAGAGGTTGTTGACCTTCTTTGCCAATCCGATAACCGGAGCGGGATGTCCCGCTGAGCGGAACCTCAGTCGCCGTCGAGCAGCGCCAGCGCCTCGTCCAGGACGCGTCGCAGCCGCAGCGCGTCCGCCGCCACGGCCGTCACCAGGGCGGCGGGCCCGGCCAGCGGCATGACCGCGGCGCCCTCGGAGAGCACCTGCCGCCGAACCGGAGACGCAGCGAACTGAGGCCGTACGACGACCAGTTGCCCGATCGCCCGGTGCCCGCCCAGCACGGCGGGGCCGTCCCAGCCGCCCGGCGCGCCGGGCCCGCAGGCCAGTTCCTGGTCGAGCACGGTCCGCCCGCCGACCCGGACCGTCAGACGGCTGGTGAGCCGCCCGGGTTCCTCTCCGGCCCGCCCGAGCACCTGCTCCTCGCGCAGCACGAGCCGCGCCGTCTCGCCCAGGTCGGCGCGGGTGGCGACGTGCAGGTCGCTGCCCCGGGCGGAGATCAACTGCTCGGGCAGCCAGCGCAGTTCGCCGCCGTCGGCGACGCTGAGCCGGACGCCGTAGCGGGCCTCGCCCTTGGCCTGGCCCGGCAGCGCGATGGTGGCGGCGGCCGACCCGACGCGCAGCCGGGCCCCCTGCTCCACCTGCGCCTCCACGGCGAAGCGGTCCCCGCCGAGCGGGCCGCTCATCGCCCCGACCAGCACGACCCGCGCCTCGGCGCCGCTGCCCCGGGTGCGCCGGAGCGCCAGCGGGCCCTCGCTCTCCAGCACGGGCAGCGCGGTGCCGCCGCGCCCGTCGCCGCGGGCCAGCATCCGTGCGGTGGCCCGCACGCCGGTGGCGGTCACGCCGTCCACGCGGCGAGCTGCGCGCGCACCCAGGCGGCGACGTCCCGTACGCCGGCCTCGCTGCGCAACGACTGGAAGACGACCGGCAGTTCGGCCCGCTGCGCCTTGGCGTCGGCGGCCATCCGGCCGAGGTCGGAGCCGACGTACGGGGCGAGGTCGGTCTTGTTCACCACGAGCAGGTCGGCGGTGGTGACGCCGGGGCCGCCCTTGCGCGGGATGTCGTCCCCGCCGGCGACGTCGATCACGAAGATCTGCGCGTCGACGAGCCCCTTGGAGAAGGTCGCCGTCAGGTTGTCCCCGCCGGACTCGACGAAGACCAGGTCCAGCGGCCCGACCTCGTCCTCCAGGTCCTCGACGGCCTCCAGGTTGGCGGAGATGTCGTCCCGGATGGCGGTGTGCGGGCAGGCGCCCGTCTCCACGGCGGCGATCCGCTCGGGCGGCAGCACGGCCTCGCGCAGCAGGAAGTCGGCGTCCTCGCGGGTGTAGATGTCGTTGGTGACGACGGCCAGGGACAGTTCGTCCCGCAGCGTCCGGCACAGCGCGGCGACGGTCGCGGTCTTCCCCGATCCGACGGGCCCCCCGAGCCCGATCCGCAGGGCCCGCCGTCTCCCGTCGGGCCGCCGGGCGTCGGCGCTGACGGCGGAGGGGCCGTGATGGGCGTGGTCAAGGTGCATGGCAACGGTTCCTGTCTGTAGCTGTGGCGAAGGGCACCCGGGGAGGGGAACGGGTGAGGGCGGCCGGGGCGAGGCTGCTAGGACGCGAACAGGCGCACCGGCCACGCCGCGTGCGCCTCCGCACCCACCTCCAGCAGGGGCCCGGACGCCGCCGGCAGCGCGTCGGTCCCGTCGTCGCGGACGCCCCGCGCCGCCTCCACCGCCCGGTCCACGACCCGGTCCAGCTCCGGCGCCAACCGGGCCAGCACGCCCGTGGCGTCGAACGGATCGAGGCTCAGCAACCGCACCGTCGCGCTCGCCGGTCCGCTCACACACTCGTACGCCGCGCAGTACGCCGCGTCCGCGGCCTCCAGCCCGGCCGCCCGCGCCGCGAGCCCCAGCACCACCGGCTGGTGGGCGCCCTTGGGGAACTCGCGGACCAGGGCGTCGAGTTCGGGTGACGGCCAGGTCGCCCGGGCGGCCCGGGCCAGCTGCCGGCCCAGTCTGCGCGCGGCGACGCGCAACGCGGGCGAGGCAGTGCGCGCGTCGGCGGCGGCGTCCAACTCCCGCACGGCGACGCCGAGTACGGCGGCGGCGGCCAGCGCGGCCGCGACCAGCCCCGCGGTGTGCAGGCGGCCCCGGCAGAAGTCCTCCAGGCTCGCGGCCCCGGTGATCCGCCCCGCCTTCACGGCCTCCTCGGCCCCGCCGGAATGCGCGTGCCCTCCGGCGGGGAAGCGGCCGTCGGCGAGGACGAGCAGTGCGGCCCTGGACATCACACCACCCCCTCAGAAGAGGAAGTAGCGCTGGGCCATGGGCAGTTCTGCGGCGGGCGTCGCCTCCACCAGCTCCCCGTCGATGTGCACGGCGAAGCTGTCGGGATCGACCCGCACGTGCGGCCGTGCGTCGTTCTCGCGCATGTCCGCCTTGGTCACCCCCCGCGTCGAGTCGATGGCCACGAACCGCTTGCCGAGTTGCAGCCGCTCCGGCAGCCCGTCCTCGATGGCCAGCGGCGCCACGAAGTTGAAGGAGTTGGCGGCCGGCGCCCGCCCGATCGCCCCGTACATCGGCCGCGGCAGGATCGGCTGCGGTGTCGGGATCGACGCGTTGGCGTCGCCCATCTGCGCGTACGCGATCTGCCCGCCCTTGAGCACGAGGTGCGGCTTGACGCCGAAGAACACCGGCTCCCACAGCACGAGGTCGGCGAGCTTGCCGGTCTCGACGGAGCCGATCTCACGGGCGAGCCCCTGCGCGAGCGCCGGGTTGATCGTGTACTTGGCGACGTAGCGCCGTACGCGGTGGTTGTCCGCCCGTCCGTCGCCCGGCAGCGCGCCCCGCCGCCGCTTCATGACGTGCGCGGTCTGCCAGGTGCGCAGGACGACCTCGCCGACCCGGCCCATGGCCTGGGAGTCGGAGGAGATGATCGAGATGGCGCCCAGGTCGTGGAGGATGTCCTCCGCGCCGATCGTCGAGGGCCGGATCCGGGACTCGGCGAAGGCGAGGTCCTCCGGAACCGCCGGGTTGAGGTGGTGGCACACCATCAGCATGTCGAGGTGTTCCTCGGCGGTGTTGACGGTGAACGGCCGCGTCGGGTTCGTCGAACTGGGCAGCACGTGCGGCTCGGAGACGACGGTCATGATGTCCGGGGCGTGCCCGCCGCCCGCGCCCTCGGTGTGGTACGCGTGGATGCCGCGTCCGGCGATGGCGGCGAGCGTGTCGCCGACGAACCCGGCCTCGTTCAAGGTGTCGGTGTGGATGGCGACCTGGATGCCCGTCCGGTCCGCCACCGTCAGCGAGGCGTCGATGACCGCGGGCGTCGAGCCCCAGTCCTCGTGCAGCTTCAGACCGAGGGCGCCGCCCCGGATCTGCGACAGCATCGCCTCGTGCGAGACGGTGTTGCCCTTGCCCAGGAAGCCGATGTTGAGCGGGTACTGCTCCATCGCCTCCAGCATGCGCGCCAGGTGCCAGGGCCCCGGGGTCACGGTCGTCGCCTTGGAGCCCTCGGCGGGCCCGGTGCCGCCGCCCACCAGGGTGGTGATGCCGGCCGCCAGGGCCTCGTCGGCGATCTGCGGGCAGATGAAGTGGACGTGCGCGTCGATCGCGCCGGCCGTCAGGATCCGCCCGTTGCCGGCGATGACCTCGGTCTCGGGGCCGATGACCAGGTCGGGGTGGACCCCGTCCATGGTGTCGGGGTTGCCCGCCTTGCCGATCCCGGTGATCCGACCGTCGCGGATGCCGACGTCGGCCTTGACGATGCCCCAGTGGTCGATGATCACGGCGCCGGTGACGACGGTGTCGGGGGTGCCGTCCGCGCGCGTGGCACGCGACTGGCCCATGGACTCGCGGATGACCTTGCCGCCGCCGAAGACGGCCTCGTCACCGGCGCGTCCGGGGCCGCCGCTGCGGTCCTCCTCGATCTCGACGACCAGGTCGGTGTCGGCGAGCCGGATGCGGTCGCCGGTGGTGGGGCCGAACAGGTCGGCGTAGGCGGCGCGGGAGATCTCAGGCATCGAGGGCACCTCCGGTCTCCCCGCGCAGTCCGGGCACGATCCGGGCGCCGGCGAGGGGAACGAGTTCGACGTCGACGGGGATGCCGGGCTCGAAGCGGACGGCGGTGCCGGCGGCGATGTTCAGCCGCTTGCCGCGGGCGGCGGCGCGGTCGAAGTCCAGGCCGGGGTTGGCCTCGGCGAAGTGGTAGTGGGAGCCGACCTGGACGGGGCGGTCGGCGGCGTTGAGGACGGTCAGCCGGGTGACCTCGCGGCCCTCGTTGTAGACGATCGGGCCGTCGGCGAACAGGATCTCTCCGGGAATCATCGACGCCCCCTCAGACGATCGGGTCGTGGACGGTGACGAGCTTGGTGCCGTCCGGGAAGGTCGCCTCGACCTGGACGTCGTGGATCATCTCCGGGACGCCGTCCATGACGTCGTCCCTGGTCAGCAGCTTGCGCCCGGAGGCCATCAGCTCGGCGACCGTACGGCCGTCGCGGGCGCCCTCCAGGATGTGCGAGGTGATCAGGGCGACCGCTTCGGGGTGGTTGAGCCTGAGCCCGCGGGCCCGGCGCTTCTCGGCGACGTCGGCCGCCACGTGGATCAGCAGCCTCTCCTGCTCGTGCGGTGTCAGTTGCACGTCCCACCTCACCGTCCTCGCTCCGGACCGTGCGGGGTCCGGTTGCCGCTGCCCCGGGGCAAAGTCCCTGGTGGCGTGGATCGGCAGGCTAGTTGGACGGCATTTCAGGCACGTTAACCGAACCGCGCCGGCTCAGGCCGCGGACGGCTTCCCGGTCATGCTCATCAGGCCGCGCAGGCCGTCCTGGAGGACGGAGACGGGCGCCGGGCCGAACAGGGACTGCTGGGCGATGAATCCCTGGACGGCGGCGATCACCGTGCGGGTGACGTGGTCGGCCGGGATGTCCGGGCGCATCATCCCGGCCTCCTGGTAGGCCTCGACGGCGCGGCTCCAGCACGCGGCGATCGCCGCGTACCCGTCCCTCGTGGCCGCCGCCAGCTCTTCGTTGCGCACGGTCTCCGCCCACACCTGCATGATCAGGTGCGAGAAGACCGGTTCCCCGGCGACGCCCAGCGACGACCAGAGCCCGAGCATCCGCCCGAGGACGGTGCCGACCAGCTCGTCCAGCGGCGGGGGCGGGCTGTCCCGGACGGCCTCCTCGAAGACGTCGCCCACCTGGGTGAGCACCTCGGTGACGATCGCCGCGATCAGCTCGTCCTTGCCGCTGAAGTAGCGGTAGACCGCGCCGGCGGACAGGTCGACCTCCTTCAGCACGTCCTGCATCGACGTGGCGTGGAAGCCGTTGCGGGCGAAGCAGCGCGCGGCGCCGTCGAGGATCTGCCGGCGGCGGGCGTCGAGGTGCTCCTGGGATACGCGGGCCATGCCCTCAACGTAAAACGAACATTCCTTCTTGACAAGCGGGCGGCGACGGCGCAACGGTGGGCGAAGAAAAACGAACGATCCTTCTTTTTAGACCGCCACCCCTCGGCCGACCCGAAAGGATCCCGATGTCCGCCCCCTCCGCTACCCGCCGCCTGATCGCGGCCGTGGTCCTGATCCCCGTCCTCGCCGCCCTCGCCCTGTGGGCCTTCGCCTGGCCCGCCGCCCGCACCGCACCCCGCGACCTGCCGCTCGGCGTGGCCGGACCCGCCGCCGCGACGGCGCCGCTGGAGAGGCAACTGGCGCGGCACGAGGGCGCGTTCGAGATCCACCACTACGACGACGAGAGGGCCGCCCGGCACGCGGTCGAGGACCGGACCGTATACGGCGCCGTCGTCGCCACCGCGCAGGGGCCCGAGCTGCTGACCGCGTCCGCCGCGAGCCCGGTCGTCGCCCAGGTGCTGCGGCAGGCGGTGGCGCGGCAGGCCGCGGCCGCCGGCACCCGGGTCAGGACGGTCGACGTCGTGCCCGCCCCGGCGACCGACCCGCGCGGGGCGGCCCTCAACTCCAGCGTGCTGCCCCTGGCGCTGGCCGGCATCGCGGCGGGCGCCGTCGTGACCCTGCTCGGGCTGCGCGGGATCCGGGCGGTGGCCGCGCTGACGGGGGCCGCCGCGCTGGTGGGCATGGCGGCCGCCGGCATCGCGGACAGCTGGCTCGGCGTGCTCGCCGGTGACTGGTGGGCGGAGGCCGCCACGTTCGGGCTGTCGACGCTCGCGGTGGCGGCGGCCGTCGCGGGCGGTGCGGCGCTGGTCGGCCCGGCCGGCATCGGCGTCGTGTCGTTCGTGGTGATGTTCCTCGGCAACCCCTTCTCCGGCGCCGCCTCCGCCCCGCAACTGCTGCCCGAGCCGGTGGGCACCGTGGGCCAGTGGCTGCCGCCCGGGGCGGGCACGACGCTGCTGCGTTCGGTGGCGTACTTCGACGGCGCGGCGGCGACGGGTCCCGCGCTGACGCTGACCTGGTGGGCCGCGCTGGGCCTGGGGACCGTCCTGCTCGGCAGCACGCTCACGTCACGCGCGAGCGGCGGCGAACCGGCGGTCGAGCGGGACCTGGCGCCGGTGAGCTGAGCACCGGCCGGCCGACAGGACCGACCGTGCGTCCCCGCAGTAGCGGACGGGGACGCACGGTCTTTTTCGTGACAGGCGCTCTTTCGCGCGGGAGCGTTCTCTTCGCGTGGGAGGCGCTAGGACACGCCCGGACCGCGATGCTCCGCCGCGATGCCGAAGCGCTGGCGTTCGCGGGGAGCGGACGCGACCTCGCGGACGCTGGAGACGGAACTGACCACCTGCTCCTCCGCGAGCCGGTCGAGTTCGTCGAGTCGCTGCAGGTCGGAGGCGGAGACCAGGGCGACGAGGGGCTTCCCGTGCCGCGTCACGACGACGCGCTCGCCGCCGTAGACCACCCGGTTGATCAGATCGGCGAGCTCAGCCCTGGCTTGCGTCACCGGAATCTCGTAGGCCATGCTCCCCACATTACGTCATGTACGTCCTGTACATTTTTTACAGACGCCGAAGGAGGGGACCCATGGACCGTCCATCCGCCCGTTACGTCCTGCCCGAGTTCACCGAGCGCACGAGTTCCGGCATCAGGACCCAGGACCCGTACTCGAAGCTGCTGGAGGAGCGGATCGTCTTTCTCGGGACGCAGGTCGACGACGTCTCGGCGAACGACGTGATGGCCCAGTTCATGTACCTGGAGCACAAGGACCCCGACCGGGACATCGCGCTGTACATCAACTCGCCCGGCGGCTCGTTCAGCGCCATGACGGCGATCTACGACACCATGCAGTACGTCGCCTGTGACGTGGAGACGGTCTGCCTGGGGCAGGCCGGCTCCTCCGCCGCGATCCTGCTGGCGGCCGGCACCCACGGCAAGCGGTCCGCCCTGCCGGGGGCGCGCGTGCTGATCCACCAGCCCTCCCTGCCCGAGCCGATCCAGGGCCAGGCGAGCGATCTGGCCATCCAGGCCGACGAACTGACGCGTGTTCGGGCGCGCCTGGAGGAACTGCTCGTCCGGCACACCGGGCGCAGCCGCGAGCAGGTGAGCGCGGACATCGAGCGGGACCACATCCTGGACGCCCAGGGGGCGTTGGACTACGGGCTGGTGGACCGGATCGTGCCCGGCCGCAGGGCCACCCTCGCCCCGCCCACCGGGCGGTGAGCGGCCGGTGCTCCCACCCGAACTCCCACCCCTGCCCGCACTGACCCGCGCCGAGGGCGAGTTGATCGACCGTTACCTCGACGTGGTCGACCTGCTCGGCCGTATCAACCCGGCCCACCACGGCGACACCTACGGCGGCCTCAGGGCCGCGCAGGCCCTGGTCGCCAGGGCGGCCGAACTGCGCGACGCACTGGCGCTGATGCACCAGCGGGGCGAGACCGAACTGCACGCCCCGACGCTGGCGAGGGCCCTGCGGGTGCTGGACGGCGAGCGGCGCACGGCGCGGGTCACCCTGCCGCCGGTCTCCGCCAGTTGACACCCGCGCACCCGGTGCGGACGGTCCGTCACGAACCCGGGGCGTCCCGGCCCGGGCCGAAACGGACCAAATGACGTACCCCCCAATGGCGTAGACGCGGCTCCCTTTTCGCGACCGCCAAGGTTGCGCAACACGCGTGGACATGGGGCGGAATGAAGCGTTCCGCCCCTGGTCCGGGCGTCGTCGGGAGCGTCGACGCGCGTTCGAACACCCGGATGTCCACCCGAACGGGTGAGTGGTGAGTAACAACACAAATCCCCGGTTCCGTTGGGATTTTCGGACATCCATAGGTGAAGATCCCTGTCTGACGACAAGACCCCGCCGCAGCGGCGGGGCGATCCGGGCGGACGCCGAGTCCTGCCGCCGCCCGGATGACCGGTCGACAGGAGTGGATCGGCAGGAGTGGAGGACCCAAGCACGACGGGTCGCCGGCACGGTCACGCCATGACCGGACCGAGCAGCCCTTGGGGTGAAGCCGCGTCAGCGGCCGGGCAACTTCGCCAGCCCGAATCCGACAGGTCATCCTTCACAGGCGGCTGACGAAGGGTTGCGCATGACTGCGCTCAATCGTGTCCCGTCGCTCATGGTCCGGGCCGGTACGGCCTCGGCCCTCACCATCGCCGCGGTCAGCGGCTCGGTCGTGGTCCCGGGTGTCGCCTCCGACGCCGCGGCCGCCACGCCGGCGACGAAGGCACTTCAGATCGCCGCGTCCAAGAAGGGCTCGCCCTACAAGTGGGGCGCCACCGGACCGCGCAGGTTCGACTGCTCCGGGCTGACGTTGTACTCGTACAAGAAAGCGGGCAAAAGTCTGCCCCGCACCGCGGCGCAGCAGTACAACAAGACCCACCACGTCTCCGCGAAGCACCGCAAGGCCGGAGACCTGGTGTTCTTCCACTCGGGCTCGAACGTCTACCACGTGGGCATCTACGCCGGGAAGGGGAAGATCTGGCACGCCCCGAAGACGGGGGACGTGGTGAAGCTGCAGAAGATCTGGACCAAGAGCGTCTGGTACGGCCGGGTCAGCTGACCTGCCCGCGACGGGGGTGGCGGCGCCCTGACCTGCCGTCACCCCCGCCGCGGGGCGTGAGGCGGCCGTGCCGGGTTACCCGTGGGGTATGTCCGAGCAAGCCCCCGGCAACGGCCGCAACGAAACCCCGCTCGAACGCGCCGACCGCAACTTCGTCGAGCTGCTACAGGAGCTGCGCGTCACCCAGACCGGGGTGCAGATCCTGTTCGCCTTCCTGCTGACGCTGGCCTTCACCCAGCGCTTCCCGTCCCTCGACACCTTCCAGCGGGCCACGTACGTCACCACGCTGCTGCTCGCGGTCGTCGCGGCGGCCCTGTTCACCGCGCCCGCCGCCCTGCACCGCTCGCTGTTCCAGCGGGGCGCCAAGCCGCGCATCGTGCAGGTCTCCTCGCGGCTGGCGACGATCGGCATGGGCGTCCTCGTCCTCGCCTTCACCGGCTCGGTGCTGCTCGTCGTGGACGTGACGACGAACCGGGCGGGCGGCGTGGCCGCTGGGGCGACGACCTTCTGCGTGTGCCTGGGGCTGTGGTGGCTGCTGCCGCGGCTGGTGTGGCGCGCGGGCGTCCACGACGAGGAGGACCAGGCCGTCACGCGGCCGTCAGTGGTTCGACAAGCAGCGCCGCCCCGAGAGCCGTCAGCACGCTCCCGGTGACGCCCTGCACCATGCGGGCGACGCGCGGGCGGCGCAGCCACCGGCCCAGCCGGTCCACGAGCAGGGCCACGGCCGGGAACCACAGCAGCGCGAGGACGACCACGATCAGCGCGAGCAGCAGGGTCCGGGGCAGGGCGGGGGAGCCGGCGGGCACGAACTGCGGCAGCAGGCTGAGGAAGGTGATCGGGGCCTTGGGGTTGAGCGCGTTGGTGACGAAGCCCTGCCGCAGCGGCCGCGCGTCCGACCGCGCCCGGTCCGTCACCGCCGTCCCGGGGCCGCGCAGGCTCACCAGCGTGCGCACGCCCAGGTACAGCACATAGGCGCCGCCCAGCAGGCGCAGGGCGCGGAACAGCGCCGGCACTGCGGTGAGCACCGCGGCGACGCCGGCCACCGCCAGCGCCGTGTGCAGCAGCAGCCCGCCCACGATGCCGAGCGCGCAGGCCACGCCGGCCCGGCGGGAGACCAGGGCGTTGCGCACGACGACGGCGAAGTCGGCGCCCGGCATGGCCACCATGCCCGCGGCGACCCCGGTGAAGGCGATGAGCTGTCCGTCCATGCCGATCAGACTGCCGCGCCCGAGCCTTCAAGAGGTATGTCGAATATTCTGGGTCTGCCTTAAGCACTCCTTTAGGCTGGCCGCCATGTACGACCCCAACCGCCTCGCCGCGCTCGTCGCGGTCGCGGAGGCCGGCTCGATCACCCGCGCCGCCGAGCGGCTCGGCTACACCGTCCCCGCCCTCTCCCAGCAGCTGGCCAAGCTGGAGCGGGAGGCCGGCACGGCGCTGCTCGTGCGGCACCACCGCGGGGCACGGCTGACCGGCGCGGGCGAGCTGCTGGTGGTGCGGGCGCGCCGCGTGCTGGACGAGCTGGAGCGGGCGCGGCACGAACTGGCGCGGCTGGCCGGCCTGTCCGGCGGCACCCTGCGCGTGGGCACCTTCCAGACCGCGGGCATCCATCTGCTGCCGCCGGTGCTCAGCGCCTTCCGCCGGGCGCATCCGGACGTGGAGCTGACCGTCGCCGACCACGAGCCGCCCTCCGGGGTCGCCGCCGTGGCCGCCGGCGACATCGACCTGGCGCTGACGCACACCTACGAACCGGCCGCCACCGCGCCGCCGCCCGCCGCGGTCGGTCTGGAGCCCGTCCTGGTCGAGGAGCTGGTGCTGGTGACCGCCCCGGGGCACGCCCTCGCCGGCGGTGTCTCCCGGCTGCCCTTCGCGGAACTCGCCGGGCAGCCGCTGGTCAGCATGGCGCCGGACCACCCGGCCCGGCAGGGCGTGGAGACGGCGCTGGCCCGGGCCGGGGCCACGCCGTCGGTGGTGGTCTCGACGCCCGGGTACGCCCTGGTGTGCGCGCTGGTCAGCGCGGGGCTGGGGGTCGGGGTGGTCCCGGAGATGGTGGCGCGGACGGCGGTCACTCCGGTGGGGACGCGGCGGCTGGAGGGCGGGCGGCTGCGCCGTACGATCTCCGTCGCCTACCGGAGCGGGGAGACGGCGCCCGCGGCGGACGCCTTCCGGGCGCTGCTGCGCGGGGCGTTCGGGCGGGAGCGCCAGGGCTGACCCGGCGTCATGGCTCCTGTTGCCCGGCCGCCGTCACGGGCTGGGCGGGGACCGTCCAGGGCAGTTCGATGGAGACGGTCTTGCCGCCCTCCCGGGTGGGCCGCACCCGCAGCTTCCCGCCGCACTCCGCGGTCAGCCAGCGGATGATCACCATGCCGCGGCCGTTGTCCTGCTGAACGGCCGCGGGCAGTCTCTTGGGAAAGCGCGGATGGCTGTCGGTGACCCCGATGCGCAGGTGTTCGTCACGGTCGAGGACGAGGTCCACCGTGAAGGTGGGTGACTGCCCGAAGGTGTGCTGTACGGCGTTGGTGGCGAGTTCGGAGACGATGAGCCGGATGGTTTCGGCGACCTCGGCGTTCGGTGGCAGACCCCACTCCGCCAGGGTCTCGACCACGTAGGCGCGCGCCGCGGAGACCGAGGCAGGTTCGCTCGGCAGAGTGAGGGATGCTTCCAGGTGGTCTGCCATGGCGACGTCGTCCCTTTCCCACGGGACCGGAGTCCGACACGGAGCGGATGGTTCGAGTACGGTCCCGGACTGGTGCTTCGTCGCCAGACTGCCATCACCACACCGCTCACGGGTGGCGATCCACCAAGATATGCATATATCTGTCGCCCGAAGCGGTGAACTCTGCGACGGAAAACCGTATTTGGACGGCTCATTGGGAGTAAGGAGGAGCCCATGCAGCACGGTCCCGCGGTGCGCCGCCGGAAACTGGGCACCGAACTGCGCGCGCTGCGCACCGACGCGGGGCTCACCAGTGGCGAGGCGGCCCGGATGGTGGGCTGGCACCAGTCGAAGGTGAGCCGCATCGAGACCGGTGCCAGCGGGGTGAAACCGGCCGATGTGCGGTTACTCCTGGACGCCTACGGCGTGGCCGACCCGCAACTGCGGGAGTTGCTGCTGGTGTTGGCGGGCTCCGACGAGGGCGGGCGGCCCCGCTGGTGGCACGCCTATCGCGGGGTGCTGCCCCCGACCTACCGGGATTTCATCAGCCTGGAGTCCGAGGCCGACGCGATGCGCACGCTGGAGACCTCGGTGGTGCCGGGCCTGCTGCAGACCCCCGAGTACGCCCGGGCGGTGACGAGTGCCGCGGTCGGCGGGCTGGACGACGAGCGGCTGGACGCCCTGGTGGAGGTGCGTCTGGCCCGGCAGGCCGTGCTGCGGGCGAATCCGCCGCTGGAGCTCAGCGCGGTGCTGGACGAGGCGGTGCTGCGCCGCGAGATCGGCGGGCCGGACGTCATGGCCCGCCAGCTGGAACGGCTGCTGGAGGCGGCGCGGCTGCCCCAAGTGCGGTTGCAGGTACTGCCGTTCGCCGCCGGGGCACATGTGGGGGTGACCGGGCCTTTCGTTATCTTCTCATTTTCGAGCACTTCTGATCTGGATGTGGTTGTTCTCGACCACTTGACGAGTAGCCTCTACCTCGAACGGAAAGAAGACCTGGAGGCCTACCTCGAGGCCTTCAACACCCTTCAGATCCACGCCCTTTCGCCCGAGGACTCGTTGGATTACATCGCCGGGATAGGTGACGGCGCGTAAGGAGGCACCATGTCTGCACTGCCTCGGCACGTTCCTTCCAGCACCGAACTGCGCGGCGTGCGGTGGCTGCGCAGCAGCTACAGCACCGGTGCGAACAACTGCGTCGAGACGGCTTCGCCGCGCTCCGGCCCGTGGGCCGGTCTGCACGCCGTCCGCGACTCGAAGAACCCGGCCGGACCCGCGCTGCTCTTCTCCCCCGAGAGCTGGGCGGGCTTCACGGCCGCGTTCTGCTTCTGATCAGTTCCGCGTCGAGCGGCACACGGCCGTGTCACGCCGACTCATGGTCGCGTTCCGCCGATCACTCGTACAGCGCGTTCGATCTCTGCCTCGGAGAGGTCCGCACGGGCAGTCAGCCTGAGCCGTGAGATGCCGTCGGGCACGGAAGGAGGACGGAAGCAGCCCACGGCCAGGCCGGCCGAACGGCAGCCGGCCGCCCACCGCACGGCCCCCTCCGGGGACGGCGCACGCACGGAGACGACCGCGGCGTCGGGCCGTACGGCCTCCAGACCCGCGGCGGTCAGCCGTGCGTGCAGGTCGGCCGCCACCGCGCGTGCCCGCGCCGCCCGCTGCGGCTCGCGGCGCAGCAGGCGCAGGGCGGCCAGGGCCGCGCCCGCCGCCGCGGGGGCGAGGCCGGTGTCGAAGATGAACGTGCGGGCCGCGTTGACCAGGTGCTCGATCACCCGGGCGGGGCCCAGCACGACTCCGCCCTGGCTGCCCAGGGACTTGGACAGCGTGGCCGTCACGACCACGTCGGCGGCGCCCGCGAGCCCCACCGCGTGCGCGGCGCCACGGCCGCCGTCGCCGAGCACGCCCAGGCCGTGCGCGTCGTCGACGACGAGCCCGGCGCCGTGCGCACGGCAGGCCGCGGCGAACTCCGCCAGCGGGGCCGCGTCGCCGTCGACGGAGAAGACCGTGTCGGAGACGACGATCGCCGGACCCTCGTGGGTGTGCAGCGCCTTGTCCACCGCCTCCGGGTCCGCGTGCCCGACCACCTGCCGGGCACCGCGGGCCAGCCGGCAGCCGTCGATCAGGGAGGCGTGGTTGCCCGCGTCGGAGACGATCAGCGAGCCGTGCGGCGCGAGCGCGGTGACGGCGGCGAGGTTGGCCGCGTAGCCGGAGGAGAAGACGAGCGCCGCCTCCACGCCGCAGAACGCGGCGAGCTCGCGCTCCAGCTCGGTGTGGAGTGCGGTGGTGCCGGTGACCAGCCGGGAGCCGGTCGAGCCGCCGCCCCAGGTCCGCGCGGCCCGCGCGGCGCCCTCGGTGACCTCGGGATGGCGGGCCAGGCCCAGGTAGTCGTTGCTCGCCAGGTCCAGCAGCGGCGAGTCGGCGGGGCGCGGGCGCAGGGTCCGTACCAGTCCGGCCCGGTGGCGCGCCCGGGCCTGCTCGTCGATCCAGCCGAACGCCATGGCTCCTCCGGGGCTTTTGTAGGCAGTGCACAGACACTAGCGGGACACAGCCCACCGCGAGATGTGGCAATACCCACACGACGAAGTGGCGCTGTTGTTCATTCTCTCCTTGGCCCCGGGTGGGTCGGTACGACAGGATCAGCTCTCATGGACCTGCTGAACACGCTGGTGGACAAGGGGCTTCGGCGCGAGCTGCCGACCCGCGAGGAAGCTCTTGCCGTCCTCGCCACTTCCGACGACGACCTGCTCGATGTGGTGGCCGCGGCCGGCAAGGTGCGCCGCCACTGGTTCGGCCGACGGGTGAAGCTCAACTACCTCGTCAACCTCAAGTCCGGGCTGTGCCCGGAGGACTGCTCGTACTGCTCGCAGCGGCTCGGCTCCCAGGCCGACATCCTGAAGTACACCTGGCTCAAGCCGGAGGAGGCCTCCCAGGCGGCGGCGGCCGGCTTGGCGGGTGGCGCCAAACGGGTGTGTCTGGTGGCGAGCGGGCGCGGCCCGACCGACCGGGACGTGGACCGGGTCGCGGGCACCATCAAGGCCATCAAGGAGCGACACGAGGACGTCGAGGTGTGCGCCTGCCTCGGCCTGCTCTCCGACGGCCAGGCCGAGCGGCTGCGCGAGGCGGGCGCGGACGCCTACAACCACAACCTCAACACCTCCGAGTCGACCTACGGCGACATCACGACCACGCACACCTACGCCGACCGCGTGGACACGGTGAACAAGGCGCACGCCGCGGGCCTGTCGGCCTGTTCGGGTCTGATCGCGGGCATGGGCGAGAGCGACGAGGACCTCGTCGACGTCGTGTTCTCCCTGCGGGAGCTGGACCCGGACTCGGTGCCGGTCAACTTCCTGATCCCGTTCGAGGGCACCCCGCTGGCCAAGGAGTGGAACCTCACCCCGCAGCGCTGCCTGCGCATCCTGGCGATGGTCCGGTTCGTCTGCCCGGATGTCGAGGTCCGCATCGCCGGCGGCCGCGAGGTGCACCTGCGCACGATGCAGCCGCTCGCCCTGCACCTGGCCAACTCGATCTTCCTCGGCGACTACCTGACCTCCGAGGGCCAGGCGGGCAAGGCCGACCTGGAGATGATCGCCGACGCCGGCTTCGAGGTGGAGGGTGCGGGCGAGGTGACGCTGCCGGAGCACCGGGTGACGGCGGGCGGCGGCTGCGGCTCGCACGAGGACGCCGGGTGCGGGTCGCACGCGGGCGGCGGTGTCTGCGGTACGGCCGCTGCCGCGCCGTCCGCCGCCGAGCCGCGCACCGACCTGGTCGCCGTACGCCGCCGCGGTGCCGGAACGGACCTCGCGCCCAATGCCTGACCTGCCCGTCGCCGAGCTGCTGGAGCTGGACCGGCGGCATGTGTGGCATCCGTACGGGCCCATGCCGGGCCGCGTCGAACCGCTCGTCGTGGAGTCGGCGAGCGGGGTGCGGCTGCGCCCGGCGGACGGCTCGGGCGAGCTGGTCGACGGCATGTCGTCCTGGTGGTCGGCGATCCACGGCTACAACCACCCGGTGCTGAACGAGGCCGTCCGCGAACAGCTCGGCCGGATGAGCCACGTGATGTTCGGCGGGCTCACGCACGCCCCCGCCGTCGAGCTGGCAAAGCGCCTTGTCGACATGTCACCCGACGGTCTGGAGCACGTCTTCCTCGCCGACTCCGGCTCGGTGTCGGTCGAGGTCGCGGTCAAGATGTGCCTGCAGTACTGGCGTTCCCTGGGCCGCCCCGGCAAGCGGCGGCTGCTGACCTGGCGCGGCGGCTACCACGGCGACACCTGGCAGCCGATGTCGGTGTGCGACCCCGAGGGCGGCATGCACGACCTGTGGACGGGGGTGCTGTCCCGCCAGGTGTTCGTGGGCCCGCCCCCGGCCGGCTACGAGGAGTCGTACGCCGAGGAGTTGCGGGCGGCCATCGAGCGGCACGCCGACGAGCTGGCCGCGGTGATCGTCGAGCCGGTGGTGCAGGGCGCCGGCGGGATGCGGTTCCACTCCCCCGCCTATCTGCGGGTGCTGCGCGAGGCGTGCGACGCGCACGACGTGCTGCTGGTGTTCGACGAGATCGCCACCGGGTTCGGGCGCACGGGCGCGCTGTTCGCGGCGGAGCACGCCGCGGTGACGCCGGACGTGATGTGCGTGGGCAAGGCGCTGACCGGCGGTTACCTGACGATGGCGGCGACGTTGTGCACCGCCCGGGTGGCGGACGGCATCTCGCGGGGCGAGGTGCCCGTGCTCGCCCACGGGCCGACGTTCATGGGCAACCCGCTGGCGGCGGCGGTCGCCTGCGCCTCGATCGACCTGCTGCTCGGCCAGGACTGGCTCGCCGAGATCAAGCGGATCGAGGCGGGACTGCGGGAGGGACTGGCACCGGCCGCGGGCATCCCGGGGGTGCGGGACGTCCGCGTCCTCGGCGCCATCGGGGTCGTCCAGCTCGACCACGAGGTGGACATGCGGGCCGCGACGGCGGCGGCGGTGCGCGAGGGCGTGTGGCTGCGGCCGTTCCGCGACCTCGTCTACACGATGCCGCCGTACGTCACGGGCGACGCGGACCTGGCACGGATCGCCCGCGCGGTGTGCGCGGCGGCGCGGGAGGGATGACATGCCGGTACTGGTGATCACGGGTACGGGCACGGAGGTCGGCAAGACGGTCACCACGGCCGCGGTCGCCGCCGCGGCGCTGGCCGCCGGCCGTTCGGTGGCCGTGCTCAAGGCCGCGCAGACGGGTGTGGGCCCGCACGAACCCGGCGACGCGGCCGAGGTGGCGCGGCTGGCGGGAGCGGTGACGGCGGCCGAAGTCGCCCGCTATCCGGAGCCGTTGGCGCCGGCGACCGCCGCGCGCCGGGCGGGCCGGGCGCCGGTGCGGCCGCAGGAGGTGGTGGACGCGGCGCAGAAGCTGGCCGCCGAGCACGACCTGGTGCTGGTGGAGGGGGCGGGCGGCCTGCTCGTCCGCTTCGACGACGCCGGCGGGACGCTGGCGGACGCGGCCGCGCTGCTGGGGGCGCCGGTCCTGGTCGTGGCGTCGCCGGGGCTCGGCACGCTCAACACCACGGAGCTGACGGCCCGTGAACTGCGCTCCCGCCACCTGGATTTGCTGGGCGTCGTCATCGGCAGCTGGCCCGGCTCCCCCGACCTGGCGATGCGGTGCAACGTCACCGACCTGCCGGAGGTCGCCGGCGCCCCGCTGCTGGGCGCGGTACCCGCCGGAGCCGGGGCCCTGGACCCCGCCGACTTCCGTACGGCGGCGCCGGGTTGGCTGGCGTCCCGGCTGAACGGGACGTGGGAGGCGGAGGCGTTCCGCGGCCGGGTGGCTGCCTAGACCCCCGTCTCCCCCAGCAGCCGGACCAGCTCGATCCGCGACCGGATGCCCAACCGGCTGAAGACGCCCCGCAGATGGTGGTCGATCGTGCGCGGGCTCAGGGCCAGGCGGGCGGCGATCTCGCGGTTGGTGGCGCCCTCGGCGGCCATCCGGGCGATCAGGAACTGCTGGGCGGTGAGGCCGGCGGTGGGGTCGTCCGCGCGGGCGGGCGCGGCGGGGGCGCCGAGGGCGCGCAGTTCGGCCCGGGCCTGGGCCGCGCAGTGCGGGGCGCCGAAGCACTCGAACGCCTCCAGGGCGCTGTGCAGCCGGTCCAGCGCTTCGCCGCGACGGCGCAGGCGGCGCAGCGCGCCCCCGAACAGCAGTTCCGTGCGGGCGCGTTCGAAGTCGCGGGTGCCGTGGGCGTGCAGGTCCAGCGCCTCGCGGTAGTGCGCGACGGCTTCCGCGCCGGGCGTCAGCAGGGCCCGGCAGCGGGCGCTGAGGGCCAGGTCGTCGGGGCTGCGGACGGCGGTGGCCCAGTGGTGGTAGTCGGCGTGGGCGGCCCGCGCGACGCGGGTGTCGCCGCCGGTGCGCACGGCGGCCTCGACGTAGTGCGGGGTGGCCAGATGCCGGATGGCCCGGTGGCCGTGCCCGGGTCCGAACCCGGCGAGGGCGCGCAGCCGGGCCGCCGCGCCGGCGAAGTGGCCGCCGGCGAGGTCGAGGAAGGCGAGCGCCCACTGGGCCAGCGCGGCCGGCAGGCCGAGGCCGTGGGCGAGGGCGTACGACCGTGCCGCGGCGGCGCGTTCCCGGCAGGCGTCCGCGTCGCCGGTGATCGCCGCGAACATGGCGAGGGCGGCCCGCAGATGGCAGGCGCCGTTGTCCTGGCCGGTGGCGTGGGCCTGGCGCAGGGCGTCGGTGGCGGCGGCCGCGCCGACGTGCGGGCGGCCGCTCCAGAAGTCGGCGTAGACGCGGAACTCCATGGCCTGGACCGCGACGGCGGTGGCGCCCCGGGTCCGGGCCGAGGCCGCGGCCCGCACGGTGGCCGTGACGGCCCGGGTGTGGTCGCCGAGCATCAGGGCGGCGATGCCCGCGTGCACGAGCAGGGTGGGGTCGCCGCCCGGACCGCACCGCCCGGCCGCCGCCTCCAGCAGATCCCGGGCGTCCGCGTAACGCCCCTCGGACGCCGCCACCAGCCCGCCCAGCGTCCCGGGCGGCTCGACCCCCAGCCGCCCGGCCACCCGGGCCGCCTCCCGGCAACGCCGCAGGTCACCGGTGTAGACGGCGGCTTCGACGGCACGGGCGAGAAGACCGGTGCGACAGAGTGCGTCGGCGGCGGCTCCGCTCGGGTCCGGGTTTCCGCTGCTCGCGTGGCCGCCTCCCCCCGTACAGCCCGCCGCAGAACCGTTCCCCCTGCCCGCCCCGCCCTCCTGCTGAATCGCCGTCAGCAGCGCGTCGAACGCCTCTCCCGCGTTGCCCGCCCGCAGCGCGAACAGGCCGGTCAGGGTGGCGTCGTCCGTGGCCGCCGCCAGCCGGCGGGCGCGGTCTCCGTCGCCCGCGTGCCAGGCGTCCCGGGCCGCGCGGGTGAGCAGGCGGGCCTGTTCGGCCGGGTCGGGGCAGAGCGCGGCGGCGCGTTCGGCGAGGGCGCGGGCGAGCGTGAGCAGGCCGGTGTCGCGGGCCTGGCCCGCCGCCGTACGCAGCTCGGCGGCGAGCCGCCCGCTCGGGCCGAGGGCGCCCGCGCCCCGGTGCCAGGAACGCCGGGGCGTCTCCCCGTCGCCGTGCAGCACGCGGGCCAGCAGCCGGTGCACGTCCCGCCGGTCGGCCGGCGTGCCGGCCTCGTAGGCGGCGATGCGGGTCCAGGCGTCCCGGAAGATCACCCCGCCGGCTCCCGCGTGGGCGATCCCGGCCGCCTCGGCGGCTTCCAGGGGCCGGGTGTCGAGCTGTACGGCGGCGACGGCGCGCAGGAAGGCGTGGGTGGCGACCGGGTACTGGTCCGCGGCGGCCAGCAGCAGGAGCAGCCGGGTGTCGTCCGGGAGGGAGCGGATCTCCGCGCGCCGGGTGCGCAGGAGCCCGGGGGCCAGTTCGGCGGGGTGCGTCGGGAGCGGGTCCAGGCCGGACGACTGCCGTTCGGTGAGCAGCGCCACGGCTTCGGCGGCGGCGCGCGGATCGCCGTAGACCGCGTGCAGGACCCGGATCCGGACGCCCTCGGCGAGGGCGGGCGTCGGACGCGGGGGTGACGAAGTGCTCTGAAGAGACGGGGGATTCACCGGAGTCACCACCCAACTGACGTTACTGGCGAGTTACTTGAACCGTAAAGACCGGCGATTTCGCCGATGCGCCGCGCGTAGACCCGAGCCGACACTCCTGGCGGACCCCACCCGTGTCAGGAGGCACCATGCAGCGCCACACGCGTCGTTTCGCCACGGCCCTGTCGGCCGTGGCCGCATCGCTCCTTCTGTCCCTCCCCCTCACCGCCGGCCCGGCCCACGCGGCCACCCACAACCCGATCGTCTTCGTGCACGGCCTGAGCAGTGACGCGAGCAGCTGGGACGACTGGATCGCGGACTTCGAGGCGGACGGCTACTCGTCCTCCGAGCTGGACGCGTTCTCGTACGACTGGTCGCAGTCGAACGCCACCACGGCCCAGCAGCTGGCCACCGAGATCAAGAACGTGCTGGCCAGAACCGGCGCGTCCAAGGTCGACATCGTCGCTCACTCGATGGGTGTGCTCAGCTCCCGTTACTACCTGAAGAACCTCGGCGGAACGTCGTACGTCGACGACTTCGTCTCGGTGGCCGGCGTCAACCACGGCACCTCCGTGGCCGACTGGTGCGCCTGGCTGTACACCTCGTGCAAGGAGATGCAGATCGGCAGCTCCTACCTGACGGCCCTCAACTCCGGTGACGAGACCCCGGGCAGCGTGTCCTACGCGAGCTACTGGTCCGACTGCGACGACGCGGTCGTGCCGAACAGCTCGGCGCTGCTGAGCGGGGCGACCAACGTCGACTCCGGCTGCATCTCGCACACCGACATGAACAACGACCCCGGCGTGTACGAGGACGTGCGCGACTTCGTGGCGTGAGGCGCGGCGGGGGGGTGCGCGGGGCCCGTTCGGGGGACAATCGCGGTAAGGCCCGTCCGGTCAGGGAGGTCCCGATGCCGCTACGGTCTGCCGGCGCCTCGAAGGTGGCGCCAGGTCCCGTGCACCACCCCCTCTTCGCCCGTTACTACGCCCGCGCCAGTGTGTCCGCCGAGACCCGGATGGGCATGGGCGGTGTGCGTAAGCGGCTGCTCGCCGGACTGTCGGGGCGGGTGATCGAGATCGGCGCGGGCAACGGCCTGAACTTCGCGCACTATCCGAGCGCGGTCTCGGAGGTGGTGGCGATCGAACCGGAGCGCGTGCTGCGGCAGTTGGCCGTGGAGGCGGCTCTGCGCGCGGAGGTGCCGGTGGACGTGGTGCCGGGCGCGGCGGAGGCGCTGCCGGTCAAGAGCGAGGCCTTCGACGCGGCCGTGCTCTCGCTGGTGCTGTGCAGTGTGCGGGACGTGCCCCGGGCGCTCGGCGAGGTGCGCCGGGTGCTGCGGCCGGGCGGGGTCGTGCGGTTCTTCGAGCACGGCCGCGGCGGCGGGCCGGTGATGATGTTCACACAGCGCGCGCTGGACCGCACCCTGTGGCCGCCGCTGAGCGGCGGCTGCCATCTGGGCCGGGACCCGGTCGCCGCCCTGCGCGGGGCCGGCTTCGAACTGGGGCCGTACCGGCGGATGCTGATGCCGGAGAAGGGCCCGGTCCTGCCGACCTCGTACTGCGTGCTCGGCACGGCCTGGCGGCCGGAGCCCGCCGCGTAGTCACCGCGTCCACTCGCGCAGCGCCTCGGCGATGTCGTACACCGTGGCCTCGCCGCTCTTGACCAGCCGGGCCAGGTCGCGGACCCGCTCGGGCGAGGTGGCGACCTTCAGGCCGCTGGCGACGAGGTAGGCGTAGGCGACGGCGGAGGCGAACAGGGCGTTGGAGCGTTCCAGCGCGGGCACGTGGATCAGGAGCTGGAGCAGGGCCGCGGCGCGGGCGTGCGGCGAGTCGTAGACGGGGACGTCGAAGATCCGGGCCCGGTGGCGCTCCACGGCGGCGACGAGGGCGCCCCAGTCGGTGACCTGGGGGTCGCCGGGCGTCTTCTGCTCGGCGAGCATGAGCAGCCAGGCGAGGTCGATGCCGAGGTGGTCCAAGGGCTCAGCGACGGCCGTCACCGCGCGCGGGCCCGCCGGAACCGAACTCCTCGGCGAACACGGCCTCGTACTGCTTCATGAAGTCGGCGGCGGCCTCCACGAAGGTGTGGCCGGCCTCGCCGGTGTCCTGCCTCACCAGTTCCTCGATGTAGCGGTTGACGCTGATGCCGCGGGCCAGGGCGCGCTCGCGGGCCGCGCGGGCGGTGCCCTCGTCCACGCGCACGTTCAGCTGGGTCTTCGCCATACCCGGACGCTAGCGCCGGAACGCTAGCAGGGGCAAGGGTCGCCCGTGGGGTGGAGATTGCCCCTTACACCGGTATCAGGGACCCGACCTGGGGTGGAGGGCGACCGGGACCTTCGGCGGATACCGGGTGTGCGGCGCATCACACTAGCCTCGGCGGCGACCAGCGGAACCGGCATGTCCACAGGAGGCCGCCTTGTCCACAGCAGCTGCGGAGCACGCCCCCGGCCCCGCCCCGGCCGACGGGATCGCGGCCCGCGCCCGCGGGCTGACCAAGGCGTACGGCTCCGGGGAGACGACGGTGCTCGCGCTGGACTCGGTCGACGTGGACATCGCGCGCGGGCGGTTCACCGCGGTCATGGGTCCGTCGGGGTCCGGGAAGTCGACGCTGATGCACTGCCTGGCGGGCCTGGACACGGTCTCGGCCGGGCAGGTGTGGCTCGGCGACACCGAGATCACGGGGCTGAAGGAGCGCGAGCTGACCCGGCTCAGGCGGGACCGGATCGGGTTCATGTTCCAGTCGTTCAACCTGATCCCGACGCTCAACGCCGCCGAGAACATCACCCTGCCCATGGACATCGCGGGCAAGAAGCCCGACGAGAAGTGGCTGGACCAGGTGATCGACACCCTCGGGCTGCGGGACCGCCTCAAGCACCGGCCCGCGCAGCTGTCGGGCGGTCAGCAGCAGCGCGTGGCCTGCGCGCGGGCGCTGGCCTCCCGGCCCGAGCTGATCTTCGCCGACGAGCCGACCGGCAACCTGGACTCACGGGCCGGCCTCGAAGTGCTGGCCTTCCTGCGCCAGGCCGTCGACGAACTCGGCCAGACCGTCGTCATGGTCACCCACGACCCGGGCGCCGCCGCCCACTCCGACCTGGTGCTCTTCCTCGGCGACGGACGGATCGTCGACGAGATGGAACGGCCGACGGCGGAGGCCGTGCTGGAGCGCATGAAGCGGTTCGACGTGATCCGCGGCCAGGTCGACGCGGAACCGGACAAGGAGGCGTGAGCCGGTGCTGAAGGCGACGCTGCGCAGCTTCCTGGCGCACAAGGGGCGCCTGCTGCTCTCCGCGCTGGCCATCATCCTGTCCGTGGCCTTCGTGGCGGGCAGCCTGATCTTCTCGGACACGGTCACCCGCACCTTCGACCGGCTCTTCGCCTCCACCGCCGCCGACGTGACGGTGCAGCCGAAGCAGGAGCTGAAGTCGTCCGTGCCCACCGGCGAGGTGCTCACCGTGCCCGCGTCCCTGGCCCGGCGGGTCGCCGCGGTGGACGGGGTCGCCTCGGTCCACGCGGACGTGTCCGCGGAGAACGTCACGGTGACCGACAGCCACCGCAAGTCCGTGGGCCCCACCTCGGGCGCCCCCACCATCGCCACCGACTGGCACCTCACCGACCGCAGCCCCGTCAAGCTCACCTCCGGCCACCCCCCGCACGGTCCGGGCGAGGCCCTGCTGGACGCGGACACCGCCGACAAGAAGCACGTGCGCATCGGCGACACGCTCACCCTGCTGGCCGGGCCGGGCAGCTACCGGCTCAAGGTCGTCGGCATCGCCACCTTCACCACCACCAACCCCGGCGCGGCGCTGGTCTTCCTGGACGAGAGGACCGCGGCGACCCAGTTGCTGGGCTCCCCCGACAAGGCGACCAGCATCGAGATCGACGCGGCGAAGGGCGTCGACGACGCCGTGCTCAAGCGGCGCGTCGCCGACGTGGTCGGCACGGCCGACTACGAGGTGCGCACCGCCGGCGAGCAGGCCAAGTCCGACGCGGCCGACCTCGGCGGCTTCCTCGACGTCATCAAGTACGTGATGCTCGGGTTCGCCGGCATCGCCGTCCTGGTCGGCGTGTTCCTCATCGTCAACACCTTCTCCATGCTGATCGCCCAGCGCACCCGTGAGCTGGGCCTGCTCAGGGCGCTCGGCGCCGACCGGCGCCAGGTGCGCCGGTCCGTGCTCACCGAGGCGCTGCTGCTGGGCCTGGTCGGCTCGACGCTGGGCCTGGGGGTCGGCATCGGGCTCGCCGCCGGGCTCATCAGGCTCATGGGCGTGTTCGGCATGAACATCAAGTCCACCGAGATGGTGATCGGCTGGGCCACGCCCGTCGCCTCCTACGTCGTCGGCCTGGGCGTCACCTTCGTCTCGGCCTATCTCCCGGCCCGGCGCGCCGCCGGCGTCTCGCCGATGGCGGCGCTGGCGGACGCCGAGATGGCCGGCGTCGGACGGCCCCTGCGGACGCGGGCGATCGTCGGCACGGTGGTCGGGGTGGCCGGTGCGGCGGCCCTGGCGGGCTGCGCCACCGCGACCAGGACGGCGTCCTCGGCCTCGTTGCTGGGGCTCGGCGTCGTCCTGACGCTGATCGCCACGGTGATCGCCGGTCCGCTGCTGGTGCGGCCGGTGATCCGGGTGCTCGGCGGGGCCTTCCCCGCCCTGTTCGGGCCGGTCGGGCGGATGAGCCAGCGCAACGCCCTGCGCAACCCCCGCCGTACGGGCGCCACGGCGGCGGCGCTGATGGTCGGGCTGGCCCTGGTGGGCGGGATGTCGGTGGCGAGCGCCTCCATGAGCCGGTCCTTCGA
>NZ_JBTWMV010000068.1:0-31015 GCF_054850255.1 Streptomyces sp. 7R007
GACCTGGGGTCTGACATCAGCACATGGCCACCGCGCCGGGTGGCGTGTCACTTCGCCTGGGCGAGCCAGTGCGCGTCGGGGCCGGCGGGGAAGCGCAGCTGGCCAGTCGTGTCGTGGACGGCGCGCCATACCGCCTCGGCGACATCGGTCTCCTCGGTGAACAGCTCCTGCGCGGTGAAGGAGTCCATGGCTTTCTTCGCCCACGCTGCGTAGGGTTCCGAGACCAGCTCGTCCGGTGAGGCGCCGTTCATGGCGCGAACGGCGAAGTTCGTCGTCAGACAGGCTCCCGGTTGGACCGTCTTCACCCGCACACCAAGGGGCGCGAGTTCGAGCGCGAGGGACGCGGTAAAGCCCTCGACCGCCATCTTGCTCGCCTTGTAGACGGCTGAGAGCGGCATATGGCCCAGCACCACACTGGAGGTCACGTTGACCACCACGCCTGAGCCGCGTGCGCGGAAGCGGGGCAGCACGGCCTGCGTGGTCGCCATGACACCGAAGGTGTTGGCTTCGAAAACTTCCCGCACCTGGGCCATCGAGGTGCCCTCGAAGACGCCGATCGAGGGCACCCCCGCGTTGTTGACCAGGACGTCGATGGATCCCGCCGACTCGAACGCGGCCGTGATGCTCGCGGGCTCGGTCACATCGAGTGCGAGGATGCGCAGCCGGTCCGACTCCGGCAGGACGCCCGCGCGCGGGGTGCGCATCGTGGCGATGACGTTCCACCCCCGCTCGTGGAAGTGGAGGGCGGTGGCCCGACCGTATCCGGACGACGTACCGGTGATCAGAACAGTGTTCATGCTGTGCTCCCAGGCGATGTGACGGGATGCGCGGAGCGTCGGCGTCTTCCTGCTCCGCTGACGAACTGCCAATCCCATTGGATCGCTCTGACCTGCGGGAACAGTAGCATTATCCTCTCGTCTCCTTGTCTGATCCTCCTTACTGACCGCCGTACTCCTCAAAACAGGACACCGCTGGGGGCGCGCACCGCATTACGCAGGCGCGCGGCATCCTGGCTGGGCGGCGCGCCGAACTGGCGGCGGTACTCCCGGCTGAACTGGGAGGGATTGTCATAGCCGACGCGCCGGCCGACTCCGGTGACATCGCCCGGGTGGGTGGCAAGCAGCAGCCGGGCTTCCTGGAGGCGGATCTGCTTCTGGAACTGGATGGGGCTCATCGCGGTCACCGCCTGGAAGTTGCGGTAGAAGGCTGAGGCGCTCATGCCGGACATCCGGGCCACGTCCTCGACCCGGAAGGGATGCGCGTAGTTCTCGCGGATCCAGCGCACGGCCCGCGAGACGTGACTGAGGCTGCTGTCAGCGAGGCCCAACTGACGCACCGTCGCGCCCTGCTCGCTGGTGATCAGCCGCCACAGGATCTCGCGCTTGACGAGCGGGGCCAGTACGGCCCGGTCGCGAGGTTCGTCGAGCAGCCGCAGCAGCCGTACCACCGCGTCGAGCAACGCGGGCGGGGCGTCGCTGACGGCAATGGCCGAGGGCGCGCTCGCGCCGGTGCGAGGGGTGTCACCGGGGCCGGCCTGGAAGAGCAACTCGGCTACGGCGGACGGCTCCAACGTGAGTCCGAAGCCGAGGGCCGGCTGTTCGGGGGCGGCCTGGGTGAACTGGCCGGTGACAGGGAGGTCGACGGACGCGACCAGGAACTGCCCGGGACCGTACTCGTAGACCCGGTCGCCCAGAGCGAGTCGTTTGGCGCCCTGGGCGATCACCGCGAGCACCATGCCGGACATGGACAGCTCCGGCGGGTCCGAGCGGTCGACCTTGGAGACGAGCACGCCGTCGATGGCGGTGGTCCAGTCAGGCCCGGCGTGCCGGGCCAACAGGGTGCGTAGCTCTTCGAGGTGCATGCGGACATTGGAGCACCGTTGCGGGCCGGCGCTCCCGTGCTCGCGAGGATCGTGCAAGTCCACGCCAGCATCGTTCTAACGTTTCCGCAGGTCAGGTCGCTTCAATGGAAGTCGCCTCGCTCCACAGCCGACCGAGAGGACGACCATGATCGCCACATATGGCTTCAGCGCCACCCTGACTGCCAAGCCCGCCGCGGGAGACCGTCTGATCAACCTGCTGCTGACCGGCATGGACGAGGGCAGCCCTGGTGCGAGTGAACACTGCCTCGTCTACCTGGTCTCCCGATCCGCCTCCGACCCCGACATCGTCCACGTCACCGAGGGCTGGACCAGCGAGGAGGACCATCACCGGCTCTTCGCCGGTGAGACCGCTCAGGCCCTCGTGGCGCAGCTCGGCCCGTTGCTGGCCAAGGAGCCGGAGTACACCGACCACGTCCCCGTCGGCGGCAAAGCCGCCCTCGGGAAGCCCTGATCAAGCCCCTGCGAAAGGCAACGACCATGACCACGGCACGCCCCGCTCTGGACCCCGAACTGCGTGAACTCCTGGCCGACATGCCCCTCATGTCCGAGCTGACCCCGGAAATCCTCGCGCACCTGCGCCAACTGCCCTCGACGCCCATCGAGTCCCTCCTCGCACACCGGCAGGTCGAGCGGCGCGAGATCACCGTGCCGGCCAGGGACGACACCCCGATCCCCCTGTCGATCCTCAGCCCTGCGCATATCGATGCCGCCACCGCTGCCCCCTGCATCTACTGGATGCACGGCGGCGGGATGGTCATGGGTGATCGCTACTCCCAGATCGACATCCCGCTGGAATGGCTCGACCAGTTCGGCGCGGTCGTGGTCTCGGTGGACTACCGGCTCGCGCCGGAGTCCACCGGTACCGTCCCGGTCGACGACTGCTACCACGGTCTGCTCTGGGTCGCCCAGCACGCCGCCGAGCTGCGCATCGACCCCGCCCGCATCATCGTCGCAGGCGCCAGCGCGGGGGGCGGCCTCGCCGCCGGCGTCAGCCTGCTCGCCCGTGACCAGGGCGGTCCCGCGATCGCCGCGCAGATGCTGATCTGCCCCATGCTCGACCACCGCAACGCCACCACCTCCAGCCACCAGTACTCCAAGACCCCCGGCGTCTGGACCAGCGAGATGAACGCGTTCGGATGGCACTCGCTCCTCGGAGACCTCGCCGACGCCGACGTCTCCCCCTACATGTCGCCGTCGCTGGCCCAGGACCTCTCCAACCTGCCGACCACCTACATCGACACCGGCTCCGCGGAGGTCTTCCGGGACGAGGACACCGACTACGCCACCCGTATCTGGGCGGCGGGCGGTCAGTCCGAACTCCATGTGTGGGCGGGCGGCTTCCACGGATTCGACGCCCTGTACCCGCAGGCGCAGATCTCGACCACAGCCCGTCGCACCCGCATCGACTGGCTCACACGCCTCTTGGGCTAGAAATACGTGACGCAGCATCGCCGAGGTCTCTTGCTGCCCATCGGCGGGCGTGGGCGGCTTCGCCGCATGAGACCGACGCAGCTGCCGCAGGCCTCACACGAGGTGCTCGTGCCCAGCAAGGGCGAGGCTTCGCTTCCCAGGCTTCCAGCCGCGTGAAAACCTGATGCACTCGGTGCCGACCTGCCGAGTACCACCGCGCCACATGGCGTCATAGCGCAAGCCTCAGAGCGTCACCTGCGTACGCGTACGCGCCGACAGCCACCGGCTCGCCGACCTGCCCCAACTCCGCCGACCACCGCGCTGTTTCGGCCCGTATCACCGAAACCTTCGCCCTGGCGGCCCGACGATCGACTACTCCTCGGCGGAGCAGCCGCTCACCACCGACACGGTGAAGCCCACCACGAAGACCGACACGGCCCTCTACGTGACAGCCCGCAACTCCGGTGAGGGCTCCGACCGTTCGTCCGGCAAGGGCGACTACCAACTGGCCGACGCCGAGCGCGCCAACCTCGAACTCCTGGGCCGCCCGTACAAGCGAGTGGTCGTCGTCATCAACTCCGGCGGCGTCATCGACACCAGCTTCTACCAGCAGATCAACAGGGCGGAGAACGACTCCTCGGGCGGGCTCGCGCTGGACGCGATGCCGCTCATGAGCCAGGCCGGTCAGGAGAGCGGCAACGCCCTGGTCGACGTGCTGAGCAACGACTCGTTCTACAAATGACTCCCCCCGACCCCTCCTCCGTCGTCAACTACCCTTTCGGCTACGGCGCTTCCTACACCGACTTCGATGTCCGAGCGCAGCAGGTCACCGCGAACGCGCAGCAGGTGAGAGGGCGAAGGTCACCAACACCGGCAAGCGCTACAGCGGCAGCGAGGTGGTGCAGGTCTACGTCTCCGCCCCGCAGACCGGCCAGGACAAGGCGTGCCAGCAGCTGGCCGGCTACGCGAAGACCGACAATCTGGCTCCCGGCGCCTCGCAGACCGTGACCATCAGCTTCGACACCACCTCGCTGGCCTCCTACGACGGGTCCCGTGCCGCCTGCGTCCTCGACGCACGCCGCCAGTGGCCTTGGCCCCGCCCCGGCCACGCCTCTTCCCCGTACATGAGCGTTCCCTGCTGCTCCCTGTTCCAGAGCATCCACGCGGCCGCCACCGCCGGCGCATCGGCGACCGGATCACCTTCGGCAAGATGCTGCACCTGCTGCGCTTCGGCTGCTTCTCCGAGGCGATCGTCGACACGACCTGCTCGGCCACCACGATCCGTAGCCGTGGACGGCTCCATCACCAAGGCGCCCGGAGGCGGCGAGGTCGCCGGCCGCTCACCGGTCGACCGCGGCAAACAGGGCCTGAAAACGCTCGGGCATGACAGACGGGTACGGCATTCCCCTGGGCCGTGTCCTGGCTCGCGCCAACCGCCACGACTCCCCCGCTGCTCGCTTCGACCCTGGACCGCCTGGACGACCTGGGACCGTTGCCCGACTGCATCAGCGTGCACCGGGACGCCGGCTCCGGCTACGACTCGGCCAAAACCGCACGCTGCTCAGCGAATGCGGCCCCCACGGTCGCATCGCGCACAAAGGCGAGAAGGCGCCATCCAGGCCAGTCAGCGTTGGCACGTGGAGCACACCCACGCCTGGCAGAACGCCTTCCACCGGCTCGCCCGCTGCTACGAGCGGCGCACCACCGTCGTCGACGCATTCTTTGACCCTGCCGACGCGATCATCACCGTGCGCAGCCTGATCCGGCTGGCACGGACCACCCGCCGCCGGGACGAGCGCCCCACCCGACGACCATGACCACACGCCTATCTGCCCGACCCGTTACTCGGGACCCCTCTGTGGAGGCGTCCGGCGGTAGTGGCGAGTGTGCGAGCGGCTTCGATCACTGTCTCGCGGCGGCGGGCCAAGGCGGCCTGGTCGGTCTCCTCGTCCAGGACCATGCGGCACATTTTGGGCACCGCGAAGTTCCAGGCGATCAGCCCCATGACGGTGAACAGCAGGTCCTGGGCGGCGCGGACGCGTGCGTCCTCGGAAAGTTGGGGCGCGGCTGCGCCCGCGAGCCGGTGAGCCTTCTCGCGGAAAGCGTCACGGCGTTCCCGCTCGTTCTCGTCGGGTTCGTCGTATGCCTCCAGTGCTTCCCACAGCAGGAGCCTGATGAGCTCCGGGTGTTGTTGGTACCAGTCGAAGATCTGCCCGACCGACTCGGCCACGGCGTCGGGATCGATGGAGACGGAGAAGCGGACCTCCTCCAGTTTCGCCCGCAGGACGGCGGCGAACAGCTTCTCCTTGCTCCCGTAATACAGGTAGATGGCCTGCTTGTTGGCCCTGGCTGCCGTCGCGATCCGGTCGACCCTGGCCCCCGCCAGGCCGTGCTCGGCGAACTCGGCGGCGGCTGCGGTGAAAATCCGTCGTCTGGTGTCCTCCGCGTCATAGGCCATGGACGAATTAAACCATCCGGTTGACTCCTCTCCGCTCCAGCGGGAGTATCGACACGTTAGTAAAACAACCAGTTGGTTTAGTCCATGGGAAGGCTCTTCCTTGAGCACTGCGACTCCTATCCCCGTTCGTTCGCCGTTGCCGAGCGCCCTCTCCGGCACGACCGCCGTCCTCATCGGCGGAAGCTCAGGCATCGGGCTGGCGGCGGGCGTCCTGCTGCGTTCGGTCGGCGCCCGTGTGGTGCTGGTCGGCCGCAACCCCGACCGGCTGAAAGCCGCCGTCTCCCGAGTGCGGAGCGCGAGCCCGGCCGAGAATCCTGACGACGCCGTGCTGGGCGTTGCCGGTGATGGCGGAGACGAGCAGACCCTCGCCGAGGCTTTCGACCGGGCGGGCCATGTCGACCATGTGCTTGTCACCGCTGGGGACATCAGCGGCGCCGGCCCCCTGACCGGGCTATCCGCGGACGACATCCGCGCGGCCTTCGACTCCCGCCTTCAAACAGCCTTCACCACGGCCCGCGCGGCGGCGACCCGGCTTCCCGCGGGAGGCTCTCTCACGTTCAGCTCGGGAATCCTCGCGGTCCGGCCCGCTCCCGGCATGGCCGCCCCGCTGTCGGTCGTCGGTGCCGTGGAGACCCTCACCAAGGCCCTCGCCGTGGAGTTCGCTCCCGCACGGCTGCGCGTGAACACCGTCCGCTTCGGCCGGATCGACACCCCACTCTGGCGTTCGCGGCCGGGGCTGGACTCCGACGAGGCGATTGCCGCCGCCGGATCGACCACTCCCCTCGGCCGCTTCGGCACCGCCCAGGAAGCCGCAGCCTCGGTCCTCTTCCTCATGGCCAACAACTACGTCACCGGTCAGATCATCACCGTCGACGGCGGCGAAACCCTCACCTGACTCCGCCTCCCACCGCCTGGGCTCAGCACGATGGCATTGCTGGCACAGGTCTCCCCAATGATCACTGAGCGTCACACCCCGTGATCACCAAGACCTGTGCCAGTTCTGCCGCCGAAGCCCCCTGCCACGCCTATCCGTGCGACCTCTTACCTCGTCACGCACACGACGCCCCTCGCTGCCGTGCGGCATGCACCGCCCTGGGCGGGGGCGTCGCACCGGCCCTCAGAGCACAGACAGGGGAAGTCCCACCCGTCGTTCCGACCCGGGTTCCTGGCCCTCGTCGCTGCTGACGACCGCCGTGGTTCCCGGGCGCCTGGGACTCGACCACCTTGCCGCTGCTGCCCCGTCCCACGGCCACAAGCCCGAACTCACCGAATCAACCGCGGGTCCCCGCACACGCCACTTCCCGCCCGCTCGTCGTCGCTCATCCGCCCGATCGATGTCGGCATTGCCGGTCACGCGCCGTCACCGCGAGGAGTGCGCAGGATGTTCCCGTACATTCGAGGTGTTGCGATGCCCCGGAAGGAAGACCCTCTTGAGCGACGACGCGCCGAGCGGCGTCCTGAGCAAGGCACTCGCCGTGCTGCAGGCGTTCACCGTCGAGGACACCACTCTGGGCTTCACCGAACTCCGGCGACGTACGGGTTTCGCGAAGAGCACCCTGCACCGGGTGCTCCGGGACCTGGTGGCGGCACGGCTGCTGGACCGTGTCCAGGAGCGTTACCGCCTGTCGGGGCTCGTCTTCGAGCTCGGGATGCGCGCGTCGGTCGAGCGCGGGCTGCTCGAAGTGGCCACGCCGTTTCTTGAGGACCTGTACGAGCGCACGCACGAACTCGTCCATCTGGGCACCCGCGAGGGAACGGAGGTCGTCTACGTCGCCAAGGTGGGCGGCCACCAGCAGGCCAACTCCCCGTCGCGGCTCGGAGGCCGGATGCCGCTGCACGCGACGGCTCTGGGGAAGGTGCTGCTGAGCCACGCCCCCGACGAAGTGCGGGAGGCCGTGCTGCGCGGTCCCCTGGAGCGCAAGGCGCCGCGGACGATCACCAACGTCGAGGTGCTGACCCGCCAGCTGTCCGACGCCGTCACCCAGGGGGTGGCCTTCGAGTACGAGGAGTCGGCGGTCGGCATCGTCTGCGTGGCCGCCGGGATCTTCTCGCCGTCGGACGACATCATGGCGGCAATCAGTGTGACAGGCCCGGTCCACCGGTTCCAGCCCGCCCGGCACGCCGCCAGTGTGCGTGCCGCCGCGGCCGGGATTTCCGCGACACTCTGCCGTCGCGAGGAGTTGCGCAGCCACTGATCGGGCACCGCCCGGAGACGGATCGACGGACGAGTTCCGCGAGGCGGAACTCGTCGCTGGGCCTGAGACGGCACTCGTGTTCA
Source organism: Streptomyces sp. 7R007 (assembly GCF_054850255.1). Classification (NCBI taxonomy): domain Bacteria; kingdom Bacillati; phylum Actinomycetota; class Actinomycetes; order Kitasatosporales; family Streptomycetaceae; genus Streptomyces; species Streptomyces sp. 7R007. The sequence goes on from NZ_JBTWMV010000068.1 coordinate 8,029, forward strand.
AGCTGTCGGCATGAACGAGTTCCCTCCCGGCGACGCCCCTGTGGCTCAGGCAGCCGATCGCCTGCTGCGTGCCGCCGCCGACCGTGTGCCCTGTCCACCGGTTCGTGATCTGATCGGCAGCGACGACGTGAAGGCGGCCTACGCCGTCCAAGCGCTGCTGACCGCGCGCCGTCTCGAAGCGGGCGGCAGCGTCACCGGCCGCAAGATCGGCCTCACCTCCGCCGCCGTGCAGCAGCAACTGGGCGTGGACCAGCCGGACTTCGGGGTGCTGTTCGCGGACATGAGCGTCGCGGACGGGGCATCCGTACCGGTCGACGAGTTGCTCCAGCCGAAGGTCGAGGCGGAGATCGCGTTCGTGCTGGGCGCCGACCTCGCCGCAGGACCGCTCGACGCCACGCAGATCCGGGCCGCGGTGGCGCACGCCGTCCCCGCACTGGAGATCGTGGACAGCCGGATCGCCGGCTGGGACATCACCTTCGGCGACACCGTCGCCGACAACGGCTCCTCCGCGCTCTACGTCCTCGGCACCCCGGCCAAGCCGCTCACCGACTTCGAGCCGGTGGAGGCCGCCATGACCCTCGAACGGGGCGGGAAGACCGTCTCCCGCGGCGACGGCGCGGCCTGCCTGGGCGATCCGCTGGCCGCCCTGGCCTGGCTCGCCCGCACCGCGCGCGACGTCGGCGATCCGCTGCGCGCGGGCCAGGTCGTGCTGTCCGGCGCGCTCGGCCCGATGGTGCCCGCCGCGGCCGGAGACGTGTTCCGCGCCGAGGTCACCGGGTTGGGCTCCGTCTCCGTCCGCTTCCACACTTCCGGCGACGAAGGAGCCTCCGCATGAAGACCAAGGTTGCCGTCATCGGCTCGGGCAACATCGGCACCGACCTGATGATCAAGGTGCTCCGCCTGTCGGAGACCCTGGAGATGGGCGCGATGGTCGGCATCGACCCCGCCTCGGACGGGCTGGCCCGCGCCAGGTGGCTCGGGGTCCCCGTGACCGCCGAAGGCGTCCAGGGCCTGATCGGCATGGACGGCTTCGAGGACATCAAGATCGTCTTCGACGCCACGTCCGCGAAGGCGCACATGGCCAACGCCCACGCGCTCGCCCCGTACGGCAAGCAGCTCATCGACCTCACCCCCGCCGCCATCGGCCCGATGGTGATCCCCGCCGTGAACCTGGCGGAGCATGTCGGCGCGGACAACGTCAACATGGTGACCTGCGGCGGCCAGGCCACCATCCCGATCGTGGCCGCGATCTCCGCGGTGGCTCCGGTCCCGTACGCGGAGATCGTCGCCTCGATCGCCTCGAAGAGCGCCGGTCCCGGCACCCGCGCCAACATCGACGAGTTCACCGAGACGACCAGCCACGCCATCGAGACCGTCGGCGGCGCCGAGCGCGGCAAGGCCGTCATCATCCTCAACCCGGCCGAGCCGCCCCTGATCATGCGCGACACCGTGCTGGCGCTCGTCGACGCGCCCGACGGGGCGACCCACGACGCGATCCGCTCCGCCGTCGCGCAGCGGGTCGACGAGGTGTCGGCGTACGTGCCGGGCTACCGCCTCAAGCAGCAGGTACAGATCACTCCCGTCCCCGCGGACCAGCCGGTGCACACCCTGACCAAGGCCGCGGTCACCCACCAGGTGTCCGTGTTCCTGGAGGTCGAGGGCGCCGCCCACTACCTCCCCGCCTACGCCGGGAACCTCGACATCATGACCAGCGCGGCCCTGCGGATGGCCGAGGCCATGGCCGCCCGCACCACCGAACTCCAAGGAGCTGGCGCATGACCACCGACAAGCTGTTCATCCAGGACGTCACCCTGCGGGACGGCATGCACGCCATCCGGCACCGCATCGAGCCCGAGCAGGTGGGCCGGATCGTGGCCGCGCTCGACGCGGCCGGCGTCGACGGCATCGAGGTCTCCCACGGCGACGGCCTCGCCGGCGGCTCGCTCAACTACGGCCCCGGCAGCCACACCGACTGGGAGTGGATCGAGGCGGCGGCCGCGCACATCACCAACGCCCGCCTCACCACTCTCCTGCTGCCCGGCATCGGCACCATCGAGGAGCTCAAGCAGGCGTACGCGCTCGGGGTGCGCTCGGTGCGGGTCGCCACGCACTGCACCGAGGCCGACGTCTCGGCCCAGCACATCGCCACCGCCCGCGAGCTGGGCATGGACGTGTCCGGCTTCCTGATGATGAGCCACATGGCCGACGCCAAGACCCTCGCCGGCCAGGCCAAGCTCATGGAGTCGTACGGCGCCCACTGCGTCTACGTCACCGACTCCGGCGGCCGGCTGATGATGGACGGCGTGCGCGAGCGGATGCGCGCCTACCGTGATGTGCTGGACCCGGACACGGAGATCGGCATCCACGCCCACGAGAACCTCTCCCTCTCCGTCGCCAACTCCATGATCGCGGTCGAGGAAGGTGTGACCCGCGTGGACGCCTCCCTGGCCGGTCAGGGCGCGGGCGCGGGCAACTGCCCCATCGAGGCGTTCATCGCGGTCGCCGACCTCAACGGCTGGAATCACGGCTGTGACCTCTTCGCGCTTCAGGACGCGGCCGAGGATCTCGTGCGCCCGCTGCAGGACCGGCCGGTCCGTGTCGACCGCGAGACGCTCACCCTCGGCTACGCCGGTGTCTACGGCTCGTTCCTGCGGCACGCGGAGGCGGCGGCCGAGCGCTACGGCGTCGACGTCCGCACGATCCTCGTCGAGGTCGGCAAGCGCGGCCTCGTCGGCGGCCAGGAGGACATGATCGTCGACGTGGCGCTGGGGCTCGTACAGGCGAGCTGACCTCCCGTAGGACGCAGGGCCGGGAGGACGGGGGCTCCCGGCCCTGCTCGGCATGCCCCCGCTCGGAGCGCTCCTCGCCTCGCCGCCAACCGGACCGTGTGGGTCGGTGTCCTGTAAACAACGTGCCGAGCGCTGCGCGCGCTGTCGCCGGTGAGCAGCGCCATGCCGTCGGTGGTCAGGGCTTTCGGGTGCGTAGACGGCGCAGCATGCGTGGGTCCTCGAAGCCGACGGCGCGGGCGGCGGCGTCGACGGTGGCGCCGTGGCTGATGAGGTGCTCGGCGCGTTCCAGGCGCAGGGCCTGCTGGTAGCGCAGCGGTGTCAGGCCACCGGTGGCGCGGGTGAACAGCCGGGTGAGGGTGCGTTCGCTGACACCGGTGGCCGCGGCCAGGGCGGGCAGGGGCAAGGACTGGTCGAAGCGGGCGTCGAGGAGGTCCTGGGCTCGGTGCACGGTGTCGTCGAGATGGGACCGGTAGCGGAGCATGGCGCTGGCCTGTGGCTCGTGGCCGTTGCGGCGGGCGTAGACGACCATGTCCCGGGCCACTTGCGCGGCGACGGCGGGGCCGTGGCGGGTGGCGATCAGGTGGAGGGCCAGGTCGATACCGCTGGCGATACCGGCCGAGGTGACCACCCGGTCGTCGGCGGTGTACAGGACGTCGCGGACGACGGTGGCTGCGGGATAGCGGCGGGCCAGGTCGTCCTGCACGTCGTGGTGGGTGGTGCAGCGGCGGCCGTCGAGCAGCCCGGCCCGGCCCAGTGCCTCGGCTCCCGCACAGACGCTGGCGACGGTGCCGCCCCCGGCATGGTGGTCCCGGAGCCGCTCCAGGACGGCTGAGCCGATGGCGGGAGCGCCGGCCAGGGTGCGCGCCCGCCAGCCGGGCACCACGATCAGGTCCTCAGGGCCGAGCCGGGGCCAGTCGAGCCGGGCCACCAGGGGCAGTCCCTGGGCGGTGGGGACCTGTGGCTGCTCGGCGATGTAACTGAGCGTGTAGGGGTGGCCGAAGTCGGCGGCCGTGGAAAAGACCTGGGCGGGGCCGGCCAGGTCCAGGAGATGGACTCCCGGCACCAGGAGGAAGGCGATGTGGCTCACGATCCGGTCATCATGCCCGCTGCTCCGCCGCGGCTTCCAGTTCCTCGACGGTGGCGATGGTGGCGAAGCGTCCGGCGAGCGCGTACTCGGTGCGCGTGATGATCTCCTCGGCGCCGAGGGTGCGGGGGTCCGCCAGAAGCTCGGCGATGCTCTGGTCGGCGGGCGCGTCGCGGTGCGGGACGGGGTTGGTCGCGGTGGCGTCGGTGACGAAGGTGACCCGGTAGCCCAGGTCGCTCGCGACGCGGGTGGTGGTCTCCACACATTGCTCGGTGCGGATGCCGCAGATGGTGAGTTCGTGGATGCCGTGCTCGGTGAGGAGTTGCTGAAGATTGGTGGTGGTGAAGGCGTTGTGCGAGGTCTTGTGGATCAGCGGTTCCGTGTCCTGACGCTCCAGTTCCTCCATGAGCCGGACGTGGCCGAGGGCGGGGTCGAAGACGTCGCCGCTGCCGGGCTCCGAGTGCAGGACCCACACCACCAGGTCTCCGGCCCGGCGGGAGAGCCGGACCAGTCGCGCCACCTGGTCGGCGATCTTCGGATGGGAGATGGTCTCCCACAGCGGGCGGGCGCGGAAGGATTCCTGGACGTCGATGACGATCAGTGCTCGGGTCATGTCGCCCAGCCTGACCGGCGCAGCCGGAGTGGCGACAGACCTCATCAAGTCCTGAACCGGACCGATCCGGTCACGGCGAGCGGGACCGCGGCGAGCCGAGCGAGGCAGCCCGTTGGCACCGGGGACGGGCTCGGCTCACCTCCGGACGCCGGCGTCCTCCGCCTCCCTGGCAGGACCCACGGAGAGTCCGTCGCCGGCTCCGGCGCATCCGGGGCCAGCGACGGAGAAGACACGAGTGGGCGGGCGCCTGTGCTTCAGAACGGGAAGTGCGCCTGCTGGGCGGCAATGGTCATCCAGCGGGTGTTGGAAAACGCCTCGATCCCCCAGCGGCCGCCGAAGCGACCGTACCCGGATGCCTTCGCCCCGGCGAACGGTGCCTGGGGCTCGTCGGCCACCGACTGGTCGTTGATGTGGATGATCCCGGTACGGATCCGGCGGGCGACGGTAAGCCCATGAGTGGCGCTCTCGGTGATGATGCCGCAGGTCAGACCATGCTCGGTGTCATTGGCCAGAACCACCGCGGCATCGTCGTCGGTGAACGTCTCGACCACGCAGACAGGGCCGAAGGACTCGGCGCCGTACAGCTCTGCCCCCCCTTCGGCACGCCGGTTGCCGTCTTCCCGTTACGCCACACGGTCCGGTCGTCGTCCTCCGCGGCGAGGAGGGGCATCCAGGTCGGGGGCTCCTCCGCGACTGCGCGTTGCCCGAAAGGCGGCTCGGCTGCTCACGCGCCGAGTCAACGAGTAGACCGCCCAGCTGACATGTCGCGCTGGGGCGATCGTGGTCGTGGTCTCCGCCGTCTCCTCCTGACAGGTGTGAGAGCGGTTGCCCTGCGCGGCCCGGGGATTCGGGACGGGATCGTCTGCATGGTGCGGTGAACCGTGCGCAGGAGACCCAGCCGGACACGTTACCCGGCCGGCTCTCGATGCAGGGAATCCCGCCTGCCGCGGCGAGGGGACGGTCACGCGTCGGCATACCCCATGTCGAGCACGATCTTGCCCACCACCCTGCCGGTGCGCAGCCGCTCCACGGCCTCGCCGAGTGCGGCCATCCCGTAGCTCTCGTACGGCAGCGTCAGCGCGCCCGAGGACAGCTCCGGCAGCAGGCGCAGCACCTCGGGGGCGACTTCCGGGTGCGGCTCATGGCGAGTATCTCGATCGTCTCGTCGACGTAGTGCCAGACGGTCGCCTCGCCGGACACACCGAATCCGGCGTCGACCTGCCGGCACGTCTCGTTCTTGCGTAGATGCGCTGCTCGACGGGCTCGTACGGGTGTGATGAGTGAGATCACCACGCCAACGGCGAGGGGCCCTGCCCTGTCACGCCCCCGCCCGCCAGCCCATTCAAGGCGGGGATTCCCTCCGAAAAAGAGGGACGGCAGCGCGGTTACGCGATCCGCGCCGGCATCGAGGCCTTCTTCACGCAGAAAGACGCCTATTTGGTGCGTGACCTTCGGTACTCCTCGACCACCAGGTCGGTGAGCTCGGCCACCGATGTCTCCGACGTGCGCTTGTCGAAGGTGATCTCGCCGTGCTGGAGCAGGTTGACCCGGTCGCAGACCTCGAAGACCTGGGCGTAGTTGTGGGCGATGATGATGACGGAGACCTCGCCGCGAGCCTTGAGGTCGTTGACCAGGTCGAGGATGAGGGCGCCTTCCTTGGCGCCCATCGCGGCCAGGGGCTCGTCGAGGAGGAGGACCCTGGCCTCGGAGTAGACCGAGCGGGCCACGGCGATGGCCTGGCGCTGGCCGCCGGAGAGCTTGGCGACCTCGACGTCGACCGACGGGATGTTCACCCCCATCTCGTCCAGGTGCTCCTGGGCGATCTTGCGCATCGCACGGTTGTGCAGCAGACGGGTGGCGCGGATCATCTCCCGGTTCAGGAACATGTTGTGGTAGACCGTCAGCTCGTTGACCAGCGCCAGGTCCTGGTACACGGCGTCAATGCCGAGCGAGCGGGCATGGTCGACCGACTTGAGCGTCACTTCCTCACCGTTGAGGAGGATGCGGCCTGCGTCGGGCCGGTGGAAGCCGCAGAGGATCTTCAACAGGGTTGACTTTCCAGCGCCGTTGTCGCCGACGAGGGCGAGTACCTCGCCCTTGTCCAGGCGCAGGTTCACGTCCCGCAGCGCGGTGACCGCGCCGAAGCCCTTGGCAATGTGCTCCACGGAGAGCGCCGGTGTCCCTGCCGGCCCGGTCAACCCGCTCATCGGCGGCCTGCCCTTCGCAGTCTGGCCAGGTGCACGTTGAGCACCATGGAGAGGATGATCGCCGCACCGAGGATGATGTTGAACGGGTTGGCGTTGATGCCGATGAGGTTGAACCCGTTGCGCAGTTCCGCGAGGACGAGCGCGCCGAGCAGCGCGCCGACGACCGTCCCCGAGCCGCCGGCCAGCGCCGTACCGCCGATGACCGCGGCGGAGACGGCGGTGAACATCGGGGACGCGCCGTCCGCACCCGCAGCGGTCGGGTCGATGGAGTCGACACGGAACGCCTCGAGGATGCCGGCGAACGCCCCCAGGGCGCTGGTGGCCATGAAGTTGCCGAACTTGATGCGACCGGTCTTGATGCCGGCCTCGCTCGCGCCCAGCGGGTTGCCGCCGGTGGCGATCGTGTGCAGGCCCCAGCGCGAGCGGGTGAGTACCACGTGGAAGTACGCGACGATGATCAGGCACCAGATCAGTTCCGACCAGTCCGCCTGCCCGAACCAGCCGCGCACCCCGTGTGCTGCCTCGGGGATCTGGGCCGGGTAGGCGTGCGACGTGGTCAGCATGATGCCGAGGATGAGGAAGAGCATGCCGAGCGTGGCGACGAACGACGGTACCTTCAGCACGACCACCACGAAGCCGTTGACGAGACCGATGAGGGCGCCGGCCAGTATCGAGCCGATGATCGCGATGATGGGGTACGTGCCGTAGTAGTCGATCATGTAGTGCATCAGGAACGGAGACAGCGCGAAGACGGCGCCCACCGACAGATCGATCTCCCCGCTGACCAGCAGCAGCACCATGCCCGCCGCGATGATCGCGTACGGGGCCGTCTGCTGGGAGAGGTTGACCAGGTTGTTGCGGGCCAGGAAGTCGGAGTTGTCGGACCAGAAGTACAGCAGCAGGCCCACCGCGACGATGAAGATGGTGGCCTCGCGGCGGATGACGAACGCCTCGAAGGCCAGGCGCAGCGGGCCGTGCCGCCTCACTGGCGGGGTGCCGGCCTTGATGGTCTTCCCGCCGGTCGTGTCCTGCACGGCGCGCTCGCTCATCAGAGGACCATCCTTTCTGCAGCCCTCACGGGTGGGGCTGTGACCTCTCGGTCCCGGCGGGTGCATGGCCGCGCTCGCGTTCTACGCGATGGCCGGCATGAGTTGTGGCGGCCCCGCTGGACCGAGGCCGTCTGATCGGCTTGAGGGCGACGCCCCGCAAAGGGCCGATTGATGAGCCTTCGGCAGACGGCTTCACCACCGGGCGGGTGCTCCGTCAGCGGCATGGGAGTACGGCTTCCGTGTTCATCGGATAGGACCGGGCGACCGAGACCCACGACGTCACCGTCATGGACAACTCCGGTATGCCAGTGAGCCGTTGGGAACTGGCACTCATCGAGCAGGGCATCGAGGCGACGCAGGCCCGGCTGGGGCGGTACGGCGACCCGGCCGGCCTGCCGGTGGCCGGCGAGACCACCTGCGGCCTGGTCGTGGACCGGCTGTTGGCCGCCGGTCACCCGCTGGTGCCGGTGCACCCGAACGCCTTCCACACGATGCATCTGCGCTGGGGCGCTTCCAAGGCGAAGACCGACGCCAGGGACAGTCCCAAGCTCGTCGACTACCAGCGCACCGACGGCCATCATCTGCGGCCCATTACCCCGACCGACCTGAAGGGCCGTCAACTGCAAGTCGCGGCCCGCAGGTTGGCCGGCCACGTCGAGGCGGAAGTCACCACCGTCAACCAGCGCGCCGCGCTGCTCGACCAGGTGTGGCCGGAAGGCAGGGCGGTCTTCGCCGGACTCGGCAGCGACATCGCACTGGACTGCCTGGACCGCTACCCGACCCCGCAGGCCGCTACGCGGGTCCGTGTCCGGGTCCAGCTGGTGTGCGCGATACGGGCGACCATCCGCACCCTCGGCCAAGAAGAGACCGCCACCGCCGTCGAGATCCAGCTCCACGCGCCGCTGCCGGCCTCCATGCCGCGCATGGGGAGGGTCGCCATCGGCCAGGTCATCGGCGAGATCGGCCCGATCCCTCGGCGCGCCGAGACCTGCGAGCAGTTCATCGCCGAGACCGGCGCCGTCCGGGTCACCCGCGCCTCCGGCACGTCCCACGCGGTGACTTTCCGCTACGCGACCAACCGGCCTGCCCGCGTGGCGATCACCGCGTCCGCCGACAACAGCCGGCAGTGCAGCGGCTGGGCCACGAAGATCCACACCGATGCCCAGGCACGCAAGAAGCGCCGCGCTCATGCCGCGCGGATCCTCGCCCGCGGCTGGCTCCGCGTGATCTGGGCCTGCGGGCGCGACGATGCCTGTTACGCCCCCGCCATCCACCAGGCGAACAGCAAGGTCAGACCGGTCACCGAGACGCCCATGGCGGCAGAGCGGTTGGCTCAGGAAACTCATGCGTGTGCGATGGGGCCGGAGTGCTTGATCCACTGCTGCTTCGTGCTGGAGCCCTCGAACCGGGTCGTCGTCTTCAGATAGGGGTCGACATTGTCCTTGGTCACGAAGAGCAGGCCGGTGTCGGTGACACTCGGGATCACCAGTCCGCCGGACAGTTTGAACAACCACAGGTAGAGCACGCTCAGGAAGCCCTGCAAATAGGGTTGCTGGTCGATGGTGAAGTCGAGGTCGCCCGCTTTGATCGCGGTGAGGGTGTTCGGATTCAGGTCGAAGCCACCCGCGACCACGCCCTTCTTCTTGAGGCCGTACTTTTTCATGACCTTGCCGATGCTCTCCGTGGAGCCCGCGTCGACCGCGAACAGGCCCTTGAGGTCTTTGTGTCCGCTGACATACGCGTCGATGGTCGACAGCTCCTGAGGAAGTTCCGCGCCGCTGGCGACCGACTTGAAATTGATCGACTTGCCGGATGCCTTGATCGCGTCGGTGGCCCCATCGATGCGCGGCTGGATGTTGAGCGCTCCCGGGGTGGCGATGAACCCGACCGCGTCCCCGCCGGAAGGCATCAGCGAGGCGATGCGGCGGCCCAGCTCGACCCCGGACTGGTAGAGGTCCTGCCCGACGTAACAGAGCCGGCTCGTCCCCGGATTCCCTTTGGCCCCGTCCGCGTTGTACGAGATGGTGGGGATGCCGGCGTCGAGGGCTTTGCCGACGGGCGAGGTGAAGGCGTTCTTGTCGACGACCGCCACCGCGATGCCGTCGGCCTTCGCGGAGACGGCCGACGTCATGGCGCTCACCATTTCAGGCACGCTTGAGTCCTTCGAGCCTGTCCACTGGAATGAGGCGTTCAGGAGCGCGCAGGCGTCGGCTGCGCCGTACTGCGTCGGGGTGAAGAACGGGTTGGTCGTGACGTGGTTGACGAACACGAACTTCCACTTCGGTGTCTTCGGGAAGTCGCCGACACCGTCGCCCGTCTTGTTGTCACTGCTCTTGTTGTTGGCCGAGCAGGCGGTCAGCAAGGCCGCCGCGGCGGCCGAGGCGCTCACCATTCCGCCGCCACTCAGCAGTCGCCGCCTGGTCAGCCCGTTCAGGCTGAGCGTGTCGACGGCCCTTTCCACCTGCGGATCGATCTTCTTCATGATCACTCCGGCGAGTTCGCCACACGCTGCCCGGTATTTCGAACGGCGTTCGGCCCATTTGGTGGGGCTGAACGTAGAACTGGCCTGATAGGTCGTCAAGGCCCTGAGTGAACTACGGTTTAGTCAATATTCGTACGTGGATCGTTCACCCCTCGATGCCTGCGCCGGGTTTATGTCGCCAGCGGTCCGGGGCTGGCTTTGGCCTCCGGATAGTGCCGGCGGAGCACGGACAGGCCGAGCGCCGCTCGTCGTACGCGCTCGCGTGCGGTCGCCACGGCCAGGTCGGCAAGGTGCGCTCCGGAGGGATACAGAGACGGCGCGTTCCGTACCGTGAACTTGAGGTGGACAGGAGCCGCCACGCGCACGAGGGCCGGGATCTCGTAGTAGCGGACCACGCCGCCGAAGTCGTCGGCGCCCTCCACATAGACGTCCAGAGGCGCGTCGACTGCTCCCCGGATCGCCGCCATCTGGGCAAGAGTGAGATCGATCGGCAAGTTGATCGTGGTGACCCCGAGGTCCTCGAGCACCCGTGCCGCCGCAGGATTGGCCGTCGGCATCGATATCGACGCCTTGATCTCCAGCTCCGGCGGCAGGTCGCCGGACTGCCGCATTCGGCCGAGCACCCACAGTTGGCCGATGTCTGCCACCAGGACGCTGCGCACGCCGAGGTCGCAGCCCCGGATGACGTCCTCGACGCCGTACGCGAGTTGGTCGGCGCCGCGCAGCACCGCGGCTGCACCGCCACCCGCGGCGGACGTGGCCTGGATGCCGATGTCCCAGCCGCCGCGTGGTCCAACGAAGAGGCAGACCTCTACCTCGCGTTCGCGGCCGAGAGCCACCATCTGCTCGATCTCCGAGTCGGCGAGGAGCATCATGCCACTGCCCTGGCTGATGCGATGTATCCGGATCCCGTGCCGCTCGGCCTCATCCATGACCGCTTGGAACGGCCCCGGGCCTTCGACCGACGGGATCTCCACCCGGTACTGCGCGCCGTCCGGGAATCGCTTGTCCGAGTCGGGCAGTTCCCCGAGGTCCCGCTCCGGCAGACCGAGTGCGGACAGCGACCGCCGTGACCTTTCCATGCCGTCCATCCGGACTTCCCTTCGATCGATATTCCGAACACTGTTCGGCATCGCTGCGCTTGGACGGTAGGCAGCCAACGACGAGCCGTCAACGGTCCGCGAAGCCAGCTTGGAGCGGGCCTCCGGGGATGTCACACATCGCACCCCACTTGCTCCGTCAGGACGCCGGGCCAGCAGTCACAGGGGTCAGCAACTCGGTGTGGTGCCGCATCAGACGACCTTCGCCCTGTCGGCGTCCCTGGCCCGGGTCAGAGTGGAGTCCTTCGTGGTACGTTCCTGCCGCCGTGCACTGCTGCGAACCGAGGAGGTGAGACCGATCAACGCTTTGACAGGTCGGGCCTTCCTCTCCCGCATGGCCTAGGGAGTGCCCGCAGAGGCATCCCGAAAGGCATCACCCGCTATGCGCTTCATCTCTGAGATGTCGTCCGACGGCGTCCGCGAACAGCTCTTCACCCTCGGCGACGTTCCTGGCGTGTTGTGGACGCCGGAAGGTGCCGTCGCCACTCGCCCGCTCGTCCTGATCGGACACGGTGGCGGCCAGCACAAGAAGGCTCCTGACGTCCTGGCTCGTGCACGCCGCTTCGTGACCGCATGCGGTTTCGCGGTCGTGGCGGTCGACGTTCCGGCCCATGGCGACCGGCCGAAGGTGGCAGAGTACGACCGGATCGCGACTGAGAACCAGGCTCGCGTGGAAGCCGGTGAAGAGTTGGCCCCGCTGATCGCCGGCTTCCATGCGCTCGTGGCCCGCCAGACCGTGCCGGAATGGCAAGCGGTCCTGGACGCGGTTCAGCAACTCGAGCACGTAGGCGCCGGCCTGGTGGGCTACTGGGGGGTCTCGCTGGGATGCGGACTCGGTGTGCCGTTCGTCGCTGCCGAACCGCGGGTCCGCGCGGCGGTACTGGGCTTGGGCGGGATGCTGGCGTCGGCCGAGGCCGCCGCGCGGATCACCGTCCCCGTGCAGTTCTTGGTGCAGTGGGACGATGAGCGGGTGCCGCGAGTCCAGACCTTTGCGTTGTTCGACGCCTTGGCCTCGACCGAGAAGACGTTGCACGCCAACCCCGGCAAGCACGGGGAGATCCCTGCCTTCGAGATGGAGAGCACGCTGAGGTTCTTCGCCCGGCACCTCGGCTGATACCGCCGCCCGCAGTCCGCGACGCGCCGATCGGGAACCGCATCCCGATCGGCGCGTTCACTGACACTGGTCGGCATGGCCGGCAGAGTTCAGGCGGGGCGGCTCGACACATCGACGATGACGAGGGACAGCGCCTGCTGCGGAGCATCCGCAGAGGCACTGGGCCAGTGGTGACATGGCGCCGGGCCCATAGGGTCCTGCTGTCCACGCAGGGCATGCCGGTGAGCGAAGATCGCCGAGGTGTCGTTCACGCTGCCCGAGCGGCGCGATAGTCGGCAAGGCTGTCGCCGACCCGGTCACACTCGGCGAGCGTGCCGTCGAGCAGGACGTGCTCGGGAGCGGTCTCCCCGGCGGCAGGCTACGGCCCGCACGGTCAGATCCATGTGTGCGCGCAGGCGATCGGCTGTGAAGGCATTCCGGGACAGAGCGGTTGCGTAGTGGTTTTCCGGTGAAATGACGTCACTGCGGGAGGCGGGCCTTCGCAGTTCGCTTCCCGGCCCAGCACGCTGGTCGGGTGTGAGCATGCTGCGTCTACTACAGTTCAGCGTGGGCCGTGACTGGCGCTGAGGTGGAGCACCACCGGGGAGCGGTCTGACGAGACGTCGTTGCCGTGCGCCTGGGCGAGTGGTCAACAACGCCTGGAAGGCAACGATGTCCGCGACTCAGACGGCCCAGCTCATGGATGGCACCAGCCTCGCCAAGCGCATCGTCGACGAGGCCGCTGCCAAGGCAGCGGAGATCTCACGACGCACGGGGAGCAGTCCCTGCCTGGCGACGGTGCTGGTGGGAGAGGATCCCGCGTCGGCCACGTACGACCGCATGAAACGAGCGCGGTGCGCGAAGGCCGGCATCCAGTCCCGGCATATCGCTCTGCCCGCCACCACCACGACCACCGAACTGATCGACACCCTCACGGACCTGTCCAGCGATCCGCAAGTACACGGCATCCTGCTCCAGCACCCCTGCGGCCCACACATTGACGAGCGGGCGGCGTTCGAGGCCATCGCTCCGGAGAAGGACGTCGACGGGGTCACGATGCATTCCTTCGCCGCGATGAGCTTCGCGCTGCCGGGCTTCGTGTCCTGCACACCGGGCGGGATCATGCGATTGCTGGAAGCGTACGACGTCGAACTCGCCGGCAAGCGCGCCGTCGTGGTGGGGCGCAGCGCGATTCTGGGTAAACCGGCCGGGATGCTTCTACTCGCCAAGGACGCGACGGTGACGTACTGCCACTCCCGCACCGCTGACCTGTCGGCGATCGTCCGGGAAGCGGATGTCGTCGTAGCAGCCGTGGGACGACCTCGGCTGATCCACGGTGAGGACATCAAACCTGGCGCGGTCGTGATCGACGCCGGCTACAACCCGGGCAACGTCGGAGACGTGGACTACGACACCGCCCTCGCCCGAGCTGGTCTGATCACTCCGGTTCCCGGTGGCGTTGGGCCGATGACCATTGCCGTCCTGCTCGCGCAGACCGTGGAAGCCGCCGCGAACCAGCTCGGAGTGCGGCATCGCTGACGCATCGCCGGCCCAGAGGCGTGGTCTGCGGATGCGTCAGCCGGTCTTGGCGGGTTCCGCAGCCCGGGCGCGGATGGCGGCGAGGCGGTAGGAGTCGGTTCCCGCCTCGATGCTGGTGCCGTTGAAGGTGAGCCGGTCGACGAGGGCCACGCAGAGACGCCCGCTTCTCATCGGCGGCTACGACCAACTCATTGACCAGCTTCGCAGCCAGTGTGGAGCGGACGTGGTAGCCCTTCATGGCGGCCTCGGTGCCCCGGGCGACCAGCATGTGGACTTGACGATGCCGCAGTCTCCGATCAGGCAGAGTGGCCGGCTCTGTGCGGCCCACTCGCAGGAGGCGAGTGGGCCGCATCAAGCGCGGAACGGCAATCTCACCTCTGCCCCACCGGGAAGCCCTGTCAGGCCGATGGGGAAGAGAGGTTCACGGCTGCGCGTACTCCCGCCGCGTACTCCTCCGGGCATTCCCACGCTGCGAAGTGCCCGCCGGTTGAGTGCTCAGTCCAGGAGCGGACATCGAAGAAGCGGGAGGCGAACTCACGCGGCGCGTTGACGAGGTCCTTGGGAAAGATCGTGAAGGCTGTGGGTACGTTGATGCGTCCCGCTGGTTTCGGGCCGCTCTCCACGTACGGAGTGAAGGACGTGCCGATTGCACCGCTGACCCAATAGGCGGTGATCCAGGTGAGCAACTCATCCCGGGTGAAGACGGCCTCGACGTCACCGTCACAGTCGGTCCAAGTGCGGAGTTTTTCCACCAGCCACGCGGCAAGCCCGGCGGGAGAGTCTCCGAGGCCGACGGCCAGCGTGTGCGGCTTGGTCGACTGCTCGTGCATGTAACCGCCCTCGGTCGCCTGCCAGCGATGGCCGTAGCTGACGTAGGCCCGTTCCGCTTCGGAGAGATCATGCGGTGGTTCGATGAGGAAATGGTATTGCGAGACGTCGGTCAGGTGCAGGGCCATGACCCGCTCGGGATGTGAGGCGGCAAGGGCTTCAGCGACGTCGCAGCCCACGTCTCCTGCGGAGATGACATATCGGTCGTAGCCGAGTTCGGTCATCGCCGCAAAGACGGCTTCGGCCATCGCTGGTGCCGACATGCCCTTTTGCGTGATGGGTGCGGCGAACGGAAAGCCGGGGAGCGCCGGCACGACGAGATGCAGGTCCGCCAGCAGCGGAAGAACCTTGTCGAAGCGCAGAGTTGAGTCGGGCCAGCCGTGAAGCAACAGAACGGGTACCGCCCCAGGGTCCGCTGAGCGCAGATGAATGCTGCGTACGGGCGTGCCGCCGCTTCCTGTGAGGACCCACGGCAGACTTCGAATTCTTGCCTCGTGTTTTTGCCAGTCGTAGGAATCCGCCCAGTACCCGACCAGTTCGGAGAGGTAGTCGGCGTCGACCCCTCGTTCCCAGCCGAAACCGTGGGGAAGGTCCAGGCGCCGGTACGCTCGAAGCCTGGAGCGCAGGTCGTCGAGAACCGCCGGTTCGACGGCGGGGGGAGCGTATGCAGTGCCGGCCATTCCTGAGGTCCCTTCGCTGAGCAGTTTCCCGCGTCCTCGGTACACCTAGTGCCCTGCCACCAAGCCGCGTCCTCAAACTCGGGCCCGTCTTCGGGCTTTGACCCGTCTCGCAGGCTCCGCGGACGCCCGTGCACGCGAAGGAGATGCACCAGCCGACCGACAACGTCTTCAACAGCACGGTCGAGTCCCCGGTCGGGCACGCCGGGGCAGACCTGGTCGCAGAGCGATGGCGAGAACCTGAGGCGGCATCGACGGGTGCCCGTTGGCCGACGGGATACATGTCCGCGAACATCTCCGGCGCGAAGAGCACCTCACGGTGCCCGGCCGGAACGCGAAGACACTTCCCGGAGGAACCAACTCCCGGCAGGTCTCCCCCACATCAGGCCCGCACCGGCTCCCCGGTCCACTCGCCCTGCACACCCATGAGACTGGCCCCGGACCGCATGATCCGGAGCCAGAACCCACAACGGTCTCAGTGATCTTCCAGGAGTCACCACAGCCCCTGTCGGGCTGCCCGGAGCGCAGGCCGCCACTCGCGATGATCCTATGGAGATACGCGGAACTTCTTATACAGACCTGGCTTGGGAGCTCCACGCGCCGTGAGACTGGCAGCCAACCGTGGCGGGAGCGTGGACGGTTCCGTTCATCCAGCTTCGAGCAGGTTCGCATCGCGTCTCGTGCTGCATCGAGCAGAGCCCGAGGGGGAGTCATGAGATCACGTCTGCAGTGGGTCCACGGCCGCGGAGAGCGTGTGATTCTCAAACGCAAACAGACGTACCGACCCGAGATCTTCGTCAAGTTCATCGTCCTGGTCGGCTTGCTGTGTATGCCGGTTCTCATCTTCCGTTGGGGTCAGTGGATCCCCTTTGCCGGAGGCAGCCTCTACCTGCTCTGGGAACTCGACCGTATCAACAACGCGTTTTGCGAGCTCGCGGACCTCTGGAACGAGCAATACGCGCAGCATCAGGTCTCACCCCGAGACGCCACCCTCCGGTGACACAGCCCGGCGGCGGCATACGGAGGTAGTCAGCACGGACGAGGTCCCTGCGCAGGAGTGATTCGACTTCCGGCGTGAGACGGGCTTTCAACTCAGGCGGTTTCAGCGGGCCGGGCCGATCCCGAAGTCTCTTCCTCGTCACCTGCCGTCCTGCACGCCGGTGATCTGGCCCTCCGTGAAAGCTCACGTCCCTACCTGACGAGGCTCGTACCCACGGAGCCGACGGGGCAGGTGCTGGTCCTGCGGTTTCCGCGCTCACTGCTGCCCTTACCCGCGCGAGAGCTGCGCCGTCTGCGCGCGGCCCGCATCCCGGGCGCCCGGGGCATCGGCGCGCTGACTTCCACCTTCCTGCTGCAGTTGGCCCGACACATGCACGAATTCAGCCGGGCGGACACCGCACGGCTGTCCACTCTGACACTCGATGCGCTGACCGCAGGACTGGCCGGATCGCTGGACACCGAGAGCGTGGTGCCGCCCCACACCCGGCAGCACGCTCTCATGGCCCGGATCCCCGCCCACATCCACGACAACCTGAGGGACCTGGCGCTGAACCCTTGCGCTACCTGCACAAGCTGTTCCAGCAGAACGGACACACCGTCGCTGGCTGGATCCGCGAGCGCCGTCTGGAGCAGTGCCGGTGCGACCTCGGCGACCAACCGTCTGGACACCCGCCCGATCTATGAGATCGCCACCCGGTGGGGGTTCACCCACCCCGCACATTTCAGCCAGGCTTTCCGCAGCGCCCACGACCTCTCGCCACGCCAGCACCGCCAACAGTCCATGACAGTGCACGCAGACTAAAGAACTGTGCACGCATCCGTAACGACAGCTCCTACTACAGGGCGCACCCTGTCTTGAGGAATGGAACAGATAAGGCCCCATGTGATAAACGCAGACTTGGAAATTCCAGAGCGCCGAACTGTGGGAGATAGTCACTCCCACACCGTTGCCATATGGCTCTCTGGAATACCGAGGGGCAGCGAGCACGGCATCAGGGTGGCTTGTGACGCCGTCAGCGATCATACGAGTTGGGAGAAGCGCTCATGAGAGACACGTTGCGCCGCAAACGCCGCTGTGCCTGCGCCGCGCTTGCTGCTGTCATCGTCGGCAGTACGTTGGCTTTCGGCACCACTACGGCCAGCGCGTCGATTGCGAAGTGGGGATGTGAAGGGGGCTCGCCGACCAGTTTGCCGAACCCCAGGACGGCACGCCTCAACGACTACGACGCCTACGGCCGTGTCGTCGAACTGCGTCATGCGCCGGAGATCTACAGCGATCCGTCGGTTGACGAGCCAGACTGTACGTGGGGGCGTATTTCCAACGCACGTCTCGGTGACCTCGTCTGGGTCGACAGGTCCTCGGACGGCGGCCGTACGTGGACTCAGCTCTCCATTACCCGTGTCACTTCCGGGACCTCTGCCTTCACGGGCGCCTGGACCAATGCCGGCACTTGGATGCGTGCGTGCATATCCGTGCCAAACATCTCGGGCGCCAAATGCACCCCGGGTTGGTACTGATACGACCGGTCGTGCCGGAGGGGTTGCTTTCCGACCCTCCCGGGCCGTTAAACACTTTATGAAGGAATCGTGTCTCTCCGCCATTTTGCCGCTGCGGCACTCGCATGCGCGCTAGAAGATCACTGAGATTGGTGTGGGTTCTGGCTCCGGATCATGCGGTCCGGGGCCGGTCTTGTGGGTGTGCACGGCGAGTGGACCGGGAGCCGGTCGTGCCTGGTGTGTGGGTGACCGGCCGGGAGTTGATTCCTCCGGGCATGTATCCGTCGGCCAACGGGCGCCCGTCGATGCCACCTCAGGTGCTTGCGATCTGCGGTGGAAAGCGGCCTGCGGGCTGGGGTTGCTCGATCCAGCCTTCGACCCGTCGTAACAGACCTACCTCTGGCGTCGGCTGCAGCACTCGCGAGATCCGAACCGGCTGTTCGCGAAGGTCAAGGAGGTCATCATGGCGACCGGCGCGCTGAGGGGAAAGCAGCGCTGGGCGCTGGACTCCACCGGTTTCGACGACGCGGTGGCCACCCAGGACAGTGCGATGAACCCTCCCTGGTCCAGCCACGCAGGGTGTGCGTGCGCTGCGGCCGCCGCCATCGGCCCGAGCGACGGCGGGCGGGCGGCGCGCACCTAGGGTGGCTGTCCGTTTGCTCGCGCAGTGCCGCCGTCACGTGTCCTGCGGCGGGGCTGCCGTTGCCATCCAGGGGTCGACGATGTTCAGGGGGCCTTCGGGCAGGCTCACGGCGTCCGTGCTCCAGCCCCAGATCGAGCACAGTCGTCGTCGAGGGTCGTTGTGCGCGTCCCTGCCGTGCAGCATGCGGTAGTTGTCGATGCAGAGCATGTCGCCGGCTTCCAGCCGGAACATCGGCCCGTGGTCGCGGGCGGACAGCACCGCCTGCTCCCAGCGGCGGATGAAGGTGCGATCCCGCTGTCGCATCGGTCCGTGCGCGGCGGAGAGGTAGGGGTGATAGCGCCCCTGGAAGCGCCCTCGCGGGGTCAGACGTACCAGGGGGTGGAGACGTTCCTGCGGATAGTTCGGCTCGGAGTGGTCGATCGGGGTGTTCCAGCAGAACTGCACCATGTCGGCGCTGTCGGGGGCGGCCGCGAAGAGGTCGAGGAGGCGGGCGGTGTCGATGAGGAAGGACTCTCCCCCAACGGCGGCGGGACGTTCGCACCAGAGGAACAGATGATCCGGGGCGTCGTCACCGAACGCGTAGCCGTCGTTGTGCGGCGGCATGCGCTCCGCCGCCGTGGTGAGATACCGTCTGCGGCCCCGGGAGTCGGCCGACTGCGCCGCGACGACCCGGGCCTGTGTGGCTTCGTTGCGTTCGGTTGCCTCGATCTGCGTGCCGATCCTCACCGCCTTGGCGCCCATGCTGCGCCGTCCCGCGTCGAGCGCTGCCCGTTCGTCGCACACGCCGGTGAGAATCGCCGCGCCGTCCCGGCGCACAAGGTCCGAGACCTCGTGCGGGCAGGACACCCGGGCCGGGACGACACTCGCCTTGGTCCACCTCATCCGCTCCACCCCGCAGCCGGCCGCACCGGTGCCCTCTCAGTCCGCCGATTCCTGCGGCTGCTTCCCGCTCAGCCCCTCGAAGCGCTTGGCGATGAAGTCGCCCCAGGTGGCGTCCAGCGTCCTCAGCTCGCCATCCGCCATCTGCCACTGCCGGGCCTTGTGCGGCGGGTAGGCGAACATCACGGACGACAGCCGGCTGTAGTCGCCGCCGGTGTTCGAGCAGTGGACGCGGTGGGTGGAGGGCCGGAACCGGCCGGAGGAGGCGTGCGTCAGCATGCGGCCGATGTTGCACAGGACGATGTCCGTCTTGGCGATGACGGGCTCCACCCAGGTGCCGTCGTGCAGGACGTACTGCAGGCCCTGGTCGGAGGAGGGCAGTTGCAGTCCCAGCATCTGGATCCCGGAATGCTCGTGGGCCAGGACCTCCCGCCCGTTCACGTCCCGGTAGTAGATGACCCGCAGGTTGGTGGCGTCCCGGGAGAGCTCGAACTCCGGGGTGCCGGGCGGCATGATGCCGCGGACCACCTCGCCGAAGCTCGAAATGGTCGTGAAGGCCAGGCCGAAGACGTCACGCGCGGCGGCCCCGAAGGTGGGAAAGGCCCTCAGGACGTCTCCGGCATGCGGCGGCCTGTCCTCCAGCATGGCGCCGCTGACGTGGATGAACTCCTTGGGGTCGGGCACCCCCGCGGCCAGTCGCGGTATCTCCGAGAGGTAGGGGAAGTAGCCGTGCGTTCCGCCGGCGGCCAGCTGCGGGACACGGGAGAACTCGTAGTCGGCAAGCCGGGGTTCGCTCGACAGGCACGCCGAGGCGAACTCGTTCATCATGCGCTCGACCTTCTCGCCGATGCCGGGCACCTCGGCCGCCATGAACCCCCAGTTCGCGAGCTGGTCCGCGATGTCCTCTCTGGCGTTCAGCACATCCTGCTCGATGTTCTCCATGCGGATCACCGGGACCTTGCCGCTCAGCGGCATCGCAGTCACGTCCATGGACTTCTTCCCTTCTCGAGTGGGTTGCGAACGGGATCGGGGTGCTCAGCGCGCAGGATGCGGGGAGCGGCTGCCGGCGCCGGTCGGCTCGTTGCGACGGACGGCCGCCAGCGCCTGCGGCAAGGTGAACGCGCCCGCGTACAGTGCTTTGCCGACGACGACGCCTTCGACGCCCGCTGTGGTGAGGGCGGTCAGGGCACGCAGGTCGTCGAGGGTCGCCACGCCTCCCGAGGCGACGACCGGCCGGCGCGTGGCGGCGCACACCTCGCGCAGGAGGTCCAGGTTGGGGCCCGTCATGGTGCCGTCCCGGCCGATGTCGGTGACGACGTAACGCGCGCAGCCGGCGGCATCCAGGCGGGACAGGACCCGGTGCAGGTCACCGCCGTCGCTGGTCCAGCCGCGGCCTTTGAGCTGATGGCCGTCGACGTCGAGACTGACGGCGATCCTCTCGCCGTGCTCGGCGATGGCCCCGGCGATCCATGCGGGGCGTTCCAGGGCGGCGGTCCCCAGATTGACCCGCGTGCAGCCGGTGGCCAGGGCGGCGGCGAGGGTGGCGTCGTCGCGGATGCCACCGCACACCTCCACATCCATGTCCACGGATCGCACGATCTCGGCGATCAGGTCGCGGTTGGTCCCGGTGCCGAACGCGGCGTCCAGGTCGACCAGGTGCAGCCACCGGGCGCCGGCGCGCTGCCAGGCCAGCGCGGCCGCCAGGGCAGGACCGTACGACGTCTCGGTACCCGACGCGCCGCGCAGCAGGCGGACGGCCAGGCCGTCACGGACGTCCACGGCCGGCAGGAGTTCAAGCTGTTCCGGCATCACAGCATCTCCATCCGGTCGTGTGCAGCTCCGTGCCGGCGACTTGTTTCCGGGGATGGCCTTTCCTCTTGCTTTCCTGGGCATTGCCCGCACGGAAAGGCTTGCCGTCGTCGGCTTGCGCCGTCTTCATAGGACGGTATTCCATACGTCCGGTGGGCAGCGAGGTGGTCGAACGGCTACCACCTTCGTCCACTTGCCTTTTCCTTTCACACCGGGCGACAGTGCGCAGAACGCGCTCACGATGCGAAGGGGAATCATGTCCAGCCCCATTGTTCCCGGAATACGCCCGGAAGACGTGTCGGACGACGAGTTGGCGGTGCTGCGCGAACGGCGGGAGCCCGACGTTCAGGGGAAGAGCAAGAAACTGTGGCTGCTTTCCGACGGTCTCTGCCTGATCGAGATCATTCCGAGTCTGCGCAGTTTCACCTACGAACGGGACGAGATCGTGGCCGACACCGGGCCGTTGCGCCTCGACTTCTACGAACGCGCCGCTGCCCGACTGGCCGCGGACGGTGTGCGGACGGCGTTCACCAGACGGGTGTCACCGCTGTGCTACCTGGCGGAGTACTGCCCCGCCGCGCCGTTCGAAGTGATCGTGAAGAACCGCGCCGTGGGGTCCACTCTCGTGAAGTACCCCGGCCTGTTCACGCCGGAACAGGTGCTGCCCAGGCCCGTCGTGAAGTTCGACTACCGGACGGATCCCGAGGACCAGCCGATCGGGGAGGACTATCTGCGCGCACTGGAGCTGCCGGTGGACGAGTGGACCCGGATCGCCCTGGAGGTGAACGAGTCCTTGCGTTCCTGGCTGCGTCCCGTGGAGGTCTGGGACTTCTGCCTCATCTTCGGCACTTCCCCCGACGGCGAAGTCGTCCTCATCTCCGAGGTGTCCCAGGACTGCATGCGGCTGCGGCACGCGGACGGCTCCTCCCTCGACAAGGACCTCTTCCGCAAGGGGGCCGGCCACGAGGAGATCGTCCAGGCCTGGCGGAGGCTGTTCGATGAACTCGGCTGACGTACCCGTGGCCGTGGTGACGGGCGCGAACCGGGGCAGCGGCAGGAGCATCGCCGCCGAACTGAAGGCCCGTGGATACCGCGTCTTCGCCCTCAACCGCACGCTTTCGGGACAGGGCTGGCTCACCGAGGTCGCCTGCGACCTCGCCGACGCCGGGCAGATCCGCCGCGCCGTCGAGCGGGTGCTCGCCGAGGCCGGCCGCGTCGACGTCTGCGTGTTCAGCGCGGTCGACCGGGTGCTGGAGCCGATCTCCTCGATGGCTGCCGAGGACTGGGAGCGCACCTTGGCCGTCAACCTCGGTGCCAACTTCCATCTCACCCGCCTTTTGTTGCCGGCCCTGCGGGCGAGCCGCGGCCAGTTCGTCTTCATGGGCAGCCACGCGGCGACGCGCTACTTCGAGGGGGGTGCCGCCTACAGCGCGGCCAAGGCGGCGCTGGGTGCCTTCGTCGAGACCCTGCTGCTGGAGGAACGCCCGCACGGGGTGCGCGCCTGTCTGGTCTCCCCCGGCGCCATCGCCAACCTGGACGGCGACGACGGCCCGCACAAGATGGCCATGGACTCGATCGCCCGCTGCGTCGCAGCGATCATCGACCTCCCGGACGACATGGCCGTGGGGCAGATCGAAGTCAGGCCCGCCAAGCCTTTGCAGGCCACAGTCACCGGCATCGACCGGCTGCTCTACGTCTA